>JBMYXB010000088.1:0-10077 GCA_049608005.1 Vicingaceae bacterium | reverse complement strand
TTTCTAAAACTTCATTTACTTTATCCCAAGCTCTTAAAGCTCTTGCTTTACTGTGAGATAAAATTAATTGTCCGTTTCTATCTTCTTTAGAAATAACAAATACTTCAACAGCATCACCTTCTTTAAGGTCTGGGTTATATCTAAATTCTGAAATTGAAATTACTGCTTCAGACTTATAACCAATATTGATAACAACATCTCTATTTGTTTTTCTAGTAACTACACCATCTAAAACTTGTTGATCTTCAATAGAAGTTAAAGTTTGATCGTAAGCCGCTTCCATTTCTTTTTGATCAGCTTCAGCATATTTTTCTTCACGCTTACTAATCATGCTCCAATCAAAATCAGCCAAAGGCTTAATTTCTTCTCTTTTTTTAGGAGCTGCTTTTTTAGCTGGAGCTTTCTTAGTTTCTGCTTTCGCTTCTACTTTAGGAGCTTTCTCAACTTTTTCAACCTTCTCTGCTTTTGGAGTTTCTTTTTTAGCTGCTGCCTTTTTAGGAGCCGCTTTCTTTGTTGCAGCTTTAGGAGCTGCTTTTTTAGCTGCAGGTTTCTTTGCTGCTGCTTCTTCTTTCTTTTCTGCCATTATGCATTCTTTGTATCTCGTTATAAATCAGCAATAACGAGAGATTGTTAGTTATAACTGCAAGCTGATATTACAGTATCCTTATTTTTAAGGACTGCAAAAGTAACCTTATTTTTGGTTAAATAAAAGAAAACCAACATTTTAATAGTAATAAATCATAATAAATATATTTTGATTGAGTTTATCCAAATTCAAAGCATAAATTTGTTGTTATAATTATGAAAAAATTTGACATTCCAGAATACTACAGAAGTTCATTTATCTCTACAATAAAAGAACTTAGAAAGGTTACAGACCCTAGAAAAAAAGACTTTTCTCCTACTCTTTTAGATTTCGGTTCAGTTCAATTTTTAATTGCCCGTCATTTTGGTTTTTGCTATGGTGTAGAAAATGCTATAGAAATAGCCTATAAATCTGTTGAAGAAAATCCTGGTAAAAACATTTACTTGTTGAGTCAAATGATTCACAACCCAATTGTAAACGAAGATTTAAAAGCTAAAGGTATTCAGTTTATTATGGATACTGAAGGCAATCATTTTATAGATTGGGAAGATTTAACTAAAGAAGACATTGTTATTATTCCTGCATTTGGAACAACCATTGCAATTGAAAAAAGATTAACAAATCTTGGTATTGAAATTCAAAAATATAACACTACCTGTCCTTTTGTAGAACGTGTTTGGAAACAATCTAAAAAGCTTGGAGAAACAGATCACACAATTATTATTCATGGTAAACATAACCATGAAGAAACTCGTGCTACCTTCTCTCATAGCGATAAAAATGCTCAGTCACTAGTTATTAAAGACATTAATGAAGCCAAAATATTAGAAGATATTATTTTAGGTAAGAAATCAGCAAAAGATTTTGCAGAGATTTTTAAAGGAAGGTATTCTAAAGGGTTTGATATTAATAACGATTTGAAAAAGATAGGAGTTGTAAATCAAACAACTATGTTGGCAACAGAAACACAAGAGATTGCCGACTTTCTAAAAGATACCATGATTAAAAAATATAACAAAGAAAATTACAAAGAACATTTTGCTGATACACGAGATACACTTTGCTATGCTACAAACGACAATCAACAAGCTACTTTAGGATTATTAAAAGAGGAAGCAGATTTAGCTATAGTTGTTGGAGGTTACAACAGTTCAAACACTTCTCATATTGTAGAATTGTGTGAAGAAAAATTGCCTACTTATTTCATCAATTCTGCTAATGAAATTGAAAATAACTCTACCATAAATCACTTTGATTTTCACAATAAAAAAAGTTTGATAAAAAATAATTACCTCCCTGAAAACAAGAATATTACCAGAATCATCTTAACAAGTGGTGCAAGCTGTCCCGACACTATAGTTGATGCTGTTTTAGATAAAATATTAAGTTATTTTAATACAGAAATATCTAAAGAAGAAATCATAAATAGTTTAAAAGAATAATTTTTTTTATTTCAAATTAAACCTTTTAAAAGTTAATCAGTCTTACTCTCGTAAAACTACACTTAACTTAATAACGATATGAAAAAATATCTTTTAGCGATAATCTTATTTACTGCAACAACAGTAAACTTTTTGAAGGCTCAAGATCTTTATGATCTTACAAACATTACTACAATAGAGTTAACATTTACCGATCCTAATTGGGATGCTACTTTGGACAGCTATTATTCTGCAGGATTAGATCAAAGATTATTAGCAACTTGCTTAGTAAATGGAATACAATACGACAGTGTTGGAGTAAAATACAAAGGAAATAGCACCTATAATTCAAATCAAGCAAAAAACCCTCTTAACATAAAGTTGAATTATATAATTAATAATCAAGATTATGATGATTATTACACTTTAAAATTATCTAACGGAAAAAATGATCCTTCTTTTGTTCGTGAAGTTTTATCATACGAGATTGCAAGAAAATATATGCAAGCCCCATTATCCAATTATGCTAAAGTTTATATAAATGGTAACTATCATGGTTTATATTCTAGTTCTGAATCTATCAACAAGAAATTTGTTAAAGAAAAATTTTATTCTGACAAAGACAATACTTTATTTAAATGTAATCCTGCAAACACAATGAATGGAGGTTCTTCACTAGAGTATTTAGGAACTGACTCTAGTTTTTATTTCAATTACTACGAGCTTCAAAGCGACTATGGCTGGAATGATATGACAACTTACACCAATGAATTAAACAATAATTTTAACAACATTGAAAATACATGGAATATTGATAGAGCTATTTGGATGTTAGCTTTTGATAATGTTTTAGTTAGTCTTGATACTTATATTGGCCCTTTTAAACAAAACTATTATCTTTTTAAAGATGACCACAACCGCTTTAACCCAATTGTTTGGGATATGAATGAAAGCTTAGGTGGTTTTGAATCAATAAATATGGGAGGAGGAGGCCCTCCAGGTCCACCAAACGTAACATCACTGCAACAATTAGATCCTTTATTAAGATTAGGAGATAACACCTACCCTTTAGTAAATCAAATACTTAGTAATGCTAGATACAAAAAAATGTACATGGCTCATTTTAGAACAATTTTAGAGGAAAATTTTGTTAATGGCGAATATCAAAACAGAGCGACAGTTTTCCAAAATCTTGTATCTTCTGATGTTTCGACTGACCCTAACGCATTTTATACATCAACAGAATTTTCTAACAATCTAACAAATCAAATTCCAGGACAATCTGGAGCATTCGGGATAACTCAACTAATGGATGCTAGAGTTACCTATTTACAAAGTAATACTGAGTACGTTAAGGTTGGTCCAGTTATCTCTAACATTCAGAATAACGCTGTAGCGATTAACTCTAACGTAACAATTACAGCAGATATAGCTAATGCTACTTATGCTTATTTAGGTTACAGAAATTCTATAGAGGATATTTTCACGAAAACTGAAATGTTTGATGATGGGAATCATAATGATGGCGCTGCTGGAGATGGAGTGTTTGGAGCAACAATACCAGTAGGTGTTTCTGATATTCAGTATTACATTTATTCAGACAATAGTGCTGCTGGAAAATTCTCGCCACAAAGAGCAGAACATGAATACCATAGTTTAGCTGTATCTGGAGATGTTGTAATCAATGAAATATCCGCTTCTAATTCAAATGTACAAGCTGATCCTGATGGTGAATTTGATGATTGGATTGAGCTTTATAACAATACTACCTCTCCTATTGTTTTAGATGGTTATTATTTATCAGACAATGATAACAACCCTACAAAATGGACATTTCCTACAGGAACTACCATTAATGCAAATGATTATTTAATTGTTTGGGCTGATAATGACACTATGCAATCTGGATTACATGCTAATTTTAAATTATCTTCTTCTGGAGAATCGGTTTTACTTTCTAATGCATCATCCAATTTAATTGATGAGGTAACTTTTGGAATCCAAACAACAGATATTACTTATGGAAGATTTCAAAATGGAACAGGCTCATTTATATTTATGAACCCTACGTTTGAAGCTGAAAACACTAACACTGTTAATGTTGAGAATATTAACAGAGAAGAAAACAACTTTAAAGTTTATCCTAACCCAACAGATAGAAATATTACTATTGAGCTTGACAACTATGAAGAAGAATCTTTATACATTTTTAATGTTGTTGGAAAAATAGTTTATCAAAAAATCATCACTGATAATAATTTAAATATTGATGTTTCTGATTGGCCAAAAGGAATTTACATTATTAAAACAAAAAACAATATTCAAAAGCTTATAGTAAACTAAAAGAAAAGCAGCATTTAGAAATCTAAATGCGGCTTTTTATGCTTAATTAAAATACTATTTCCAAGCTCCTTTAAAAGCAATTTCATTCACTGCTTTTCTTTCTTTCACTCCTGATTCACCTTCATAATAACCTAAAGCAATTGCGGTAACTGGTTCAAAACCTTCAGGTATATTTAATTTGTCAATTGCGTTTTGAGGAATAATTCCTGCCATTTGGTGTAAATGAATTCCCATAGCTTGTGCCTGAACTGTTAAGTTACCTACAGCTAAGCCTAAATCATGTTTTCTAACAGTATTTTTTGTGTCATTTTTAGCATAATTTTTACTGACAACTGTAATTACTAAAGCGGCTACATTTGCTGTCCAACCTTTATTACCCTCTACCAAACAATCATGTATATTTTTAAATGCTTCTTCATCTTGCTTTAAAGCATAAACAAATCGCCATGGCTGCTCATTAAATGCTGATGCTGCTTTTCCTGCAGCCTCAAATAATGTTAAAAGGTCTTCTTCTTTTAATTGCTTATCCGAAAATTCATAAGGACTAAACCTTTCTTTTATTAAATCTAATACTTCCATTTTTACTGTTTTTAAATGATAACGGGAGAATACCCTACCCTAAATAATCTAACTTAACATGAAATTAGTACTCTCCCAATTATCAATAATTTTTATTTTGTTAGAGTTACATTAATTGTAAACCCTATTTCATTTGCAATAATGTATTCTGCTGGCACACCTTCATCGCCCTCTGTATGGTAAACAATTCCCCAATCTTGTCTTGTAATAGCAAAATCTTCAGAAACTACAGACACTTCATTTTCAGAAACTGTAACATTAGCATTAAAAGTAATACTCTTTGTCGCATCTAAAATAGTTAAGTTACCTGTAACACTTGAGTTAAATCCATCAGTTCCTTCTCCAATACTTGTTAACTCAAATTTTGAAGCTGGATACATTTCAGTATTAAATAAATCTGGGCTTAATAAGTGAGTTCTTAATTTGTTTGTTGTTTCTTCATCCCCTTCAAAGTTATCTACTGTTAAAGAGTTCATATCCACCTCAATAGCAGCATTGGTAACTTTACCATTATTTACTAAAACACTTGCAGTTTGTGCATACATTTTACCAAAACGTGGTTCCACACCTCCTAAATGAGAAGCTCTCCAATCTAAATAACTACCTTCTTTAATTTTATTGTACTCAACAGTTGTTTCAGTTTGAACTGTTTCTACTTCTGCTGCATCACTTGCTTCAATTTTTTTTCCGCTATCTGAACAAGAAGTTAAAAATGCTCCAAATACTAATGCTACTAATGTTAATTTTTTCATCTTTTTTTTTAATTTTTAATTGTTTACTAATTCTATATATGTTTTATAACTTAATTTTTGAGGAGTTGATATTAAAAATAATTTAACACCTTCAGTTTCTATGTTAATTTCACTTTCGTTTTCCACGATTATAAAATCATCAACTTTTGCTAGTTGACCATTTATTTGTACAGCGTTATCCAACACATAAAATGAATGAATTTTAGATATATCTAACTTAATTTGATTGTCATTTTCTGATAATTTCAATTCTTTTATTTCTACACCCTCTGTATCCATTTCAATTAAACCATCTTTGCCTACATAGTTTTTAGTAGAAATACCATTCTCTATTTTAGGTATAAAATCTTCCAACTTATAATCATTATAACTAGCTTCCTTCAACATTGATTCTCTAATATTTGGATCAAACCATATTTGAAAAATTCTACTGTTTTTTAGCAAGCGCTCAGCATGTGAAATACCGCCTCTTGAACGAATTATTTGTACATCTCCAGCTTTTAACGGAAGCCACTTTTTAAACTTACTATCATAATGTTCTATTTCTCCTTCTAAAACGAAAGACATTATTTCAAACATTTTATGTGGATGCTCTCCTATTAAGCCTCCTACATCTGTAGTGGCATTAGCCCAATAAAATAAGTTTGAATAAGGCTTTTGCTCTCCTCCATCTTGAGGAAAACCGATTGGCTTATTTTCTAAAATAGCTCCACCAGCAAAAACTCCCTTTGCTTGGTTTTCTTTTGTTGTAATTTTAATTGACATATTATTTCAATGTTTTAACAATTAATGTATGTACATATAATTGCGTAAATTTTTTATCCTCTAATTTTCTCTAATAATTCACTTAATTGAATGGCTTCATTCTCAGTTAACGTATCTTTCATCATATCAAACTGATTCATTTCTTTATCAGCAGCTTTCAATAAAGACAGACCTTTAGTAGTAATTCTAACATCAACTTGTCTTCTATCATGCTCACAAGTAACGCGCTCAATTAAGTCTTTCTTTCTTAGTTTTTCTACTAACCTACTAGCATTAGACATTTTATCTATCATCCTGCTCATTATATTATTAACAGAAATTGCATTTTCTCCTTGACCTTTAAGAATCCTTAAAACATTATATTGTTGTGAGCTAATTCCAAATGGTTTTAAAATACGCGCTGTTTCAGACTCTAACCAATTACTTGTAAATAAAACATTTAACATAGCCTTTTGGTATTCTGATTGAAACTTATCTTGCTTTAATTCTTCTTCTAACCTCATAATAATTATTCTACATTACAAATATATACAAAAACATTATATGTATATACATGTAATTGGTTTATTTTTTAGGAGAAGTGATATTCTTCTCCTAAAAATATAGTTAAATACTTGCAGCTATTGCATTATTAATATTGTCTTCAACACGTTTCAGCACATCTGTAACATCAGATTTTATAAATTTATCTCCTGTAATGTGTTCATATAATTCTATATACCTCTCTGAAACTTGCGCAATAAATTCATCAGTCATTTCTGGAATAACTTGCCCTTCTTTACCTTGAAATCCGTTTTCAATTAACCATTGGCGTACAAATTCTTTTGACAGCTGTTTTTGTTTTTCTCCTGCATCCTGTCTTTCTTGATAACCTTCTGCATAAAAATATCGAGAAGAATCTGGTGTATGAATTTCATCAATTAAATAAATTTCACTCCCCACTTTCCCAAACTCATATTTAGTATCAACTAAAATCAATCCTTTTTCTGCAGCTATTTCAGTTCCTCTTTCGAAAATCTTTCTTGTATAATCTTCTAAAGCAATATAATCTGCTTCAGAAACAATTCCTTGGGCTAATATTTCTTCTCTACTAATATCTTCATCATGTCCAACATCAGCTTTAGTACTTGGTGTTATAATTGGTTCTGGAAATTTATCATTCTCTTTCATTCCATCGGGCATTGCTACACCACACAAAATTCGTTTCCCTTCTTTATACTCTCTCCAAGCATGACCTGATAAATAACCTCTAATTACCATTTCTACTTTAAATGGTTCGCAACTTTTACCAATTGTTACACTTGGATCTGGAACTGACATTACCCAGTTCTGTACAATATCTTCTGTTGCTTTTAAAAATTTTGCAGCTATCTGATTTAAAACTTGTCCTTTAAATGGAATTGCTTTGGGTAAAACCACATCAAAAGCAGAAATTCTATCCGAAGCAATCATCACTAACAGTTCTTCATTAATGGTATAAACCTCTCTCACCTTTCCTTTATAGTACTTTGTTTGTCCTGGAAAGTTAAAGTTTGTTTCAATCAGTGCATCTTTTTGCATAATTCTTAAATTTTAGAATACAAAAGTAAAAAAGGCTTTCAGAATAGCGGATAGGCTTTCTTAAAAAAATTATACCTTTTATTAACATATTTTATTAACCTCAAAATAGAAGGCATAAAAAAAGCCTCTCAAAAAATGAGAGGCTTTTAAGTCTGATATAAATCTATTACGATACAACTTTTACGTTAACCGCGTTTAATCCTTTTCTACCTTCTTCTAATTCAAATTCTACTTCGTCACCTTCGTTAATTTCATCAATTAAACCAGATACGTGTACGAAATGATCTTTGTCTGCTCCTTCTTCTGAAATAAATCCAAAACCTTTTGTTTCATTGAAGAATTTTACTGTTCCTTTGTTCATTATTTTTATTATTAATTTATATTATAGCAAATGTACTACTTTTTTATTAAAATCATTCTTTTTAAAGAAAATTTACAATAAGCTCTATTAGTTAAAATAACTCCTACCTTTGCAACTTAATAAGAAATGGGATTTTAAATTGTTTTATCAAGCTCGTTTCATAAACAATTTATATGTCATTTGAATCATTAGGATTATCAGCTCCTTTATTAAAAGCTGTTGCAAAAAAAGGTTATACTACCCCATCTCCAATTCAAGAAAAATGTATTCCTGTTGTATTACAAGGTAAAGATGTTTTAGCTTCGGCACAAACAGGAACTGGTAAAACTGCGGGTTTTACATTACCATTATTACAAATTTTATCAGGCGCTCAGGTTCCTCAAAAAAGGCCAATTAGAGCTTTAGTACTAACTCCAACAAGAGAATTAGCTGCTCAAATTTTAGAGAATGTACGCGAATACAGTACTTTCTTAAAGTTAAAATCTACAGTAATTTTTGGTGGCGTTAAACAAGGTCCACAAGTAAATACCTTACGCAATGGCGTAGATGTTTTAATTGCAACACCCGGGAGATTACTTGACTTACACGATCAGGGTTTACTTTCTTTAAAAGATGTGGAAATATTAGTTTTAGATGAAGCTGACCGTATGTTAGATATGGGGTTTTTAAGAGATATTAAAAAAGTTTTGGCTTTAATTCCAGATGAAAGACAAAATTTATTGTTTTCTGCTACTTTTTCTAAAGAGATTAAAAAACTAGCGAATAGTTTCTTAAACAATCCTGTTTTGGTTGAAGCTACTCCAGAAAATACTACTGCAGAAAAAGTTAATCAGAAAATATATCACGTAGATAAAGTAAAAAAACGTCATATCATTATTAAAATGATAAAAGAAGGTAATTGGCAGCAGGCACTTATTTTTACACGTACTAAACACGGAGCCAACAATCTTTGTAAGAGATTAGATAAAGCAGGGATTTCTGCTGCTGCAATTCATGGAAACAAAACACAAGGAGCAAGAACTAAAGCGTTGGCTGGTTTTAAAAGTGGTGATATTAGAATTTTAGTTGCTACTGATATTGCAGCCAGGGGGATTGACATTCCATTGTTGCCCCACGTTGTTAATTTTGAATTGCCTAATGTGCCTGAGGATTATGTTCATCGGATTGGAAGGACTGGAAGAGCTGGTGCTAATGGTATTGCTATTTCTTTAGTGGCGCATGATGAAGCTCCATATTTAAAAGATATAGAAAAGTTATTAGGTCAAAAATTACCTACAGGAATTATTGAAGGCTATGAACAAGGGCCTGCCCCTGAACCAGACCCTAATGATAAAAAATTACAAGGGAGAAACCAAAGAAGACCAAAAAATAAAAATGGTGGTGGTAATTGGAATAGAAACAAAAAAAGTAATTCTGGAGGAAATAGGAATAATTCTAACAGAAGATCAAATAACAAATAATTAAATCTGTTATGGAAAATTTTAAAGATTTAGGAATAAAAGATAGTTTTATTAAAGGTTTAAACGAGTTAAACATTGTAACACCAACCGAAATTCAAAACGAAGCCATTCCCCTGCTTTTATCTACCAAAACAGATTTAGTTGGACAAGCAAATACAGGAACAGGGAAAACTGCGGCTTATGGTTTACCGCTACTCCATATTGTTAATCCAAAACAAAAAGTTATTCAAGGTATTATTTTGTGCCCTAC
>JBMYXB010000087.1:0-10129 GCA_049608005.1 Vicingaceae bacterium | reverse complement strand
GCAGACATAATAAACATTATAAGTACTAAACGTTTAAATAAACTCTAAATAATAAAACTATCGTTTTGTCTTATAATTAATATTATGTTAAATAAGGTTTTTGTTTATCACTATAAATAGACTTATATTGCTCCTATGTTATATATTGAAGGGTTTTTATTAGGAATTGGTACTATAATATTTATAGGTCCAGTGTTCTTCTATCTTTTAAAAACAACTTTAGAAAAAGGAACTCAATACGGTATAATTGTAGCACTTGGAATTATTGTAAGTGATATCGCTTGTGTTGCTATTTGTTTTACTGGAGCACGCTCCTTTTTTAAAGAAGAAACCAATCACTTTTGGATTGCCATAATTGGCGGTTTAATACTACTTGCGTTAGGCTTAAAATACATTATTAAACCAACTACACAAACGGATTCTACTAAAAAATTAGGATCAAATAAACTAGCTGTATTTACGCAAGGTTTCTTAGTAAATTTTGTAAACCCTTTTGTATTTATGGTTTGGATTGGTTTTTTAGTGTATGGCGAATCCCAAACAACAAACTCTACTAGCCTCCTCCTATTTGTGTTTGCAATTTTATTAGGCATTTTTACCACAGATTTAATTAAAATTTTTTTAGCCAATAAAATAAGGTCATATCTTAAACCGAAAAACATGCTATTAATGCACAGAATTATTGGTGCAATACTTATTCTTTTTAGTATTCGTCTCTTATTTTTCGCATACTAAACCTTTCTATCTATTTCTTTATATTTGTTTAAACTAATTTTAAAACTATACTTATGGAAATAAATTTTATAATACTTGCCGCTGCGGCATTAATACCAATGGTAATGGGGTTTTTATGGTACAATCCTAAACTTTTAGGAACGGTATGGATGAAAGAAACTGGCCTAACTGAAGAGAAAATGAAATCTGCTAACATGCCTTTAATCTTTGGTTTAAGCTATTTATTTAGTTTTTTCCTAGCCCTTGCTCTTCAAGGCATTGTAATACACCAATGGGGAGTATTTTCTCTTGTAGGCGGTAACCCAGAAGCCATGGAAACTGGAACAGCAGCTGCACTAATGGCAGAATATGGAGATCATTTTAGAACATTTGGTCATGGTGTTTTGCACGGAGCATTAACTGGTCTATTTTTGGTTTTTCCGGTATTTGCCACCAATGGTATGTTTGAAAGAAAATCTTGGAAACTAATATTTATTAATGTTACATATTGGACAATTACCATTGCACTAATGGGCGGTATTATTTGCCAATGGGGATAAAAGGGTTTTATTTAAGACTAAATCACTATGATCTGGAAGCTCGAAGTCGGAAGTTTGAAAATTATCATTCTATCTTCCGACTTCAAACATCTAGCCAACAACCCATATATTTTAGTAACTAAAGTGTGATGCCTAAAAATGTATAGTTTTTAACTATTTTGAGACCAATAAAGCCCCTTTTTATTTTCCTTTCATTCGCTTAAATAAAGCAGATAACGCTTTAGAAATATCTAGTTTTTTTCTATTAGAATTTGGTTCCAGTTTTAGCACTCCATTATCTTTAATCAACTTAAAACTAAAAGCAAAATTGGCCTTATCTTTAGTTGGAAATCCTAAAAGTCCAAACCTCAGGTCGTTAAAAATGAGGTAGTTTTCCTTTTTTTCAATAGCATACCACCCTTTCGACATTTTTATTAGTTGTTGTACTTGTTTTTCTTTATTGAGGTCTCCCAAAAGGTTATGGTTTTTAGGGATTTTTATCGAAAAATCTACTTTTTCTATACTATCTAATAAAGAATAATAACCAATAATAAAACTATCTTTTGTCTTTATGCTTGCACTCCATAGCACTGTGTTTAAAGCTGTTGGCTGATTTGAAATTTCAACATACTCAATTTCTTGATTATGTAAATTCTTTTCAAAATGGTTATACGTAAACCATTTAATACCCAGCGTAGTAAGCATGTATAATGAGCTAACTACTAACCCTATTGTATTTACTGTTTTTCGTTTTTTATTGGTTCTTTTATAAAACATTGCTGCAATAACAAATCCTAAAAAAGGCAATGTGTATAATGGATCAATTATAAAAATATTATTGTAAGCAACTCTCACATCAAAAGGCCAAAAAAGTTGAGTCCCATAGTTTGTATGCGCATCTAATAAAGGATGAGTAACCAATGAAAAGAACATTAGTTTACTCCAATCTTTCCAGGTTACATCAACTAATTTATGATGAATTTTAGATACTAACCAACCAAGTATTGGAGCAAATAAAACACTAAATAAAATAGAATGAGAGAACCCTCTATGCAGTTCCATCGAAGTAATCGGATCAGTAAAAAAACGCGTAAAAATATCTAAATCAGGTATTGTGCCTGCAATTGCTCCCCATAAAATGGCTTTATTTCCTACCTTCTTTCCTAATACGGCCTCTCCTACTGCTGCTCCAAGTACTATTTGCGTTAAAGAATCCATCTGTTAAATGAAATTTGCTTTAAAAGGTTTACGCAATACAAATTCACTCGGTTTAACCGATTTTATCATTTGCTTAAGAATTGTATTTGGTACCGTATTTTTATGTTTGATAAATAGTTTCATATCAATAGGCTTAGCACCCAAACAACTTTTAATTTCTTCAGCGGTTCTTCCTAAACGCAATTCCTTTAGGTTTTCTGTTATAGATAAATCTACAAAATCATACAACATTCTTTGATATAATGCATACTCAGAATTGTACTGGTAATCTAACCCTACAAAATTTGCATCCATTTTCTTGTTAGAAATCATTGCTGTACTAAAACCAATCAATTCTTCATCTAAAAAATAACCTGTAAATCTAAAATTCTCTTTTAAGTTTTCTTTAAAACCCTTAAATGCTTGTGCGTTAATATTCCCAAAATTATAATCGGCTTTATTGATAACAAAACCGTACAGTTCATTTATCCTATTTTCATAGGTTCTAATATCTTTTACCTCAAATGATTTTTTAACTAATGATTTAGACTTCTTATAAACCCCATTCGCTCTAGTTCTGAATTTAGTAGTCATGCTCTGTAAATAAGTGTTATAATCATTCCATAACGGATGGATTTTAAGAACCATATTTACATCAATCATAAATTCAGAATAATTATTCTCAACAAGCATAGGACCATTAACAGTGGTTTCTGGCCAAAATTCTTTCATTAAAATGATTGAAAAATTCTTGTCCTTATCAGTTTTCTTTAGCTGATCTATTGCTCTATTAAAGTTAGAGTAAGCAACTGATGGTGATAATTCTGAAGAATAGAGAAAGCCATGTTCTCCGCACGCAAAAATGTTTCCACAAACAAGCATTTTTGCCTCTATTTTTTTAAGAATTTTAGATTTAATAATTCCTTGAACTAAACAAATATCATCTTCAATATTTGATTTTTGATCAATAAATTTTGCAAACTGAAAGTATGCTATTGCTGCTAGCTTATTACTAGAGTTATGAAATAATAAATAACAAGGCTGTACCTCTTCTTTTAAAGTTTCCTCCAACACCTTTAAATAAGGTATGCTTAAATAGACGTTTTTATTGTCAACAAAACCACACCATTCATCAGAATTAACAGCTTCAATAGACTCATAAAAACTAATTTTTAAGTGTTCTGTTTTTTTCGAGTTATCACAAATCATTAATTCTTTTAATTTGATTTAAAATTATTGATAAATAATTGACCATAACTTATTTTCAATCAGATTCTCAAATAATTTATAACGACTGTTTTAATAAAGAATTACAATGTATTTTAAGTAAATTGTATCTTGCAAAAGAAATGAATACTTCAACTCAACCAACCATAGAAACTATTGAAGTAGTTTTTGAAGATGACTACATTATGGTGGTTAATAAACCGAACAACTTTATTATTCACGAATCGCATTATGCTCGTAATATTAGAGAAACAACTTTGTTAGAATTTCTTGCAAAACAACTCGGTTACCCAGTTTATCCGGCACATCGTTTAGATAGAAAAACTTCTGGTATTATTCTTTTATTAAAAAATAAAGAAAACGTTAGCCAGTTTCAAGAGTTATTTACTTCAAGTAACATTCAGAAAACGTATTACGCAATTGTTAGAGGTTTTAGTTCTGACAAAGGAGTTATTGATTCTCCTGTAAAAAATGATGATACTGGAATTTACAAAAATGCGTTAACACATTATTTATCTAAAACTAATATTGAATTAACAATTCCTGTCCATCCATACAATTCTTCTCGTTACAGTTTAATAGAATTAAAACCTCAAACAGGTAGAATGCACCAATTACGTAAACACATGAACAAAATCAACCATCCTATAGTTGGCGATTATAAATATGGAGATCGTTTTCATAACAGAATGTTTGAAACAGAATTTAACTGTATTTACATGTTTTTACACGCATATAGTTTAGAATTTATTCATCCTATCACAAATAAAAAATTATTTTTAAAGGCTAACTTTCCTTCAGATTGGAATAAATTATTTAATAAATTTAATTGGCAAATAATATGAGACTAGATAAATTTATATGGGCTACTCGCCTATTCAAAACCCGATCTATTGCAAGTAAAGCTTGCTTATCGGAACAAGTTAAGTTAAATGATTCTTTTTTTAAACCTAGTAAATCAGTTTCTGTAGGCGATATTATTTCAATAAAGTCTATTCCTATCTGGAGGACTTTTAAAGTTATAGATTTTCCAAAATCAAGAGTTGGAGCCAAATTGGTACCTAACTTTATTGTTGAAACTACTTCAGAAGATGATTTACTGCAACTGCAACAAATACAAGAAGCTAATCGTCAAAATAAGTTTTTAGGAATAAAAGGCAGACCAACAAAAAAAGTTAGAAGAGATTTAGATCAACTTACAAATAATTAATTCCCTTTAATTCTATCCAGCAATGCTGCTAACATCTGTTTTCCATCACTAAATCCTTTAGGTAATTCAGTTGCTTGAAAAACACCATTTTTATCATAAAACAACTCAAAACTAAATACAAAATCACTATTTGTATCGGCAATATTGTATTGTCCAAACCGAAGGTCTTTAAAAACAAGCCGCTCTCCTACTGTTTCTACAGCATACCACCCCTCTGTAAGATGAATGAGTTGTTGCACTTTTTTTTCGTGTAAAATAGCATTTAATAAATGATGATTTTTAGGAATTACTTCACTAAACTGAATCTCTTTAGAATCAAAGAAAGAATAATATCCAATTAAAAAGCCATCTTTAAGCTGAACATTTGCTGCCCAAAGTATAGCGTTTAAAGGTGTTGGTCTGGTTGATATTTCCTTGTAACTAATTTCTTGCTTTGCCAAATGAGTTGTAAATTGATAATGACTTAATCCTTTTAAACCAATTGTTAAAAGCATATAACAACTACTAATAATTAGTCCTAAGTTATTATAGCTTCTTCTTTTTTTGCTACCCTTTTTATTAAAAATTACAAGTAACAAACAAAACAAAAATGGCAGTGTATAAAGCGGATCTATTACAAATATATTTTTAAAGGCTACTTTGTAATCTAATGGCCAAAATAGTTGCGTTCCCCATGTAGTATGAGCATCTAATATTGCGTGAGTTGAAAATCCTAGAAAAAATAAGATGCTCCACTCCTTCCATGTTGCGGGTAGTTTTTTATGGATTTTACTAACTAAAAAGCCAAATAATAACCCAAATAAAATACTAAATATAAAGGAGTGCGTAAACCCTCTATGAATTTGTAGGGCTGTAATGTTATCTGTAAAATAACTAGCAAAAACATCTAAATCGGGTATTGTACCAGCAACACCTCCCCAAAAAATAGCCCAATTTCCAACTTTTTTCCCTGCAACTGCCTCACCAACAGCAGCTCCAAGTACAATTTGTGTTAAAGAGTCCATTTGTTTTTTAGTCTAAA
Source organism: Vicingaceae bacterium (assembly GCA_049608005.1). Lineage (GTDB taxonomy): Bacteria > Bacteroidota > Bacteroidia > Flavobacteriales_E > Vicingaceae. The sequence continues at coordinate 4,221 of JBMYXB010000087.1, read as the reverse complement.
TTTTACTTACAATATTAGTAATATTTAATCTTTGTTTTAAGAACCTTAAAATTGAATATATTTGCAAAATGACTGCTTTTGCACATGGTTTTTTAATAGGTTTAGGGTTTATCATTTTTTTTGGACCTGTATTTTTTTATTTATTAAAAAATGCACTTGAAAAAGGGTTTTGGGTAGGGTTCTTTATTTCCTTAGGCATTGTTATTGGCGATTTAGCCTGCTTAATCATTTGTTCTTTTGGTGCAGTACCCTTTTTTAACAACCCTAACAATCAATTTTGGATTGGTATTATTGGTAGTGCTATTTTATTAGGTTTAGGTGTTAAATTTTTAGTAAAACCCGAAACAAAAACTAAAAGTTCAAAAAGTAACATTCTTAAAAAAGTTACAAAAACAAATTACGCTTCTTATTTTATGCAAGGTTTTTTACTCAATTTTGTAAATCCTTTTGTTTTTGTTATTTGGATAGGTATTATTGGTTATGCAGAGACTGAGTATGGCTACGGAGAAGATATGTTTGCATTTTTACTAGCAACTTTGTTAGGAATTTTTTCTACAGATATACTTAAGGCTTACTTTGCTCATAAAATCAAGAAATTTTTAACTAAAAAATTTATGCGAAATCTCTCTAGAGTATTTGGTATAGTTTTAATAGTTTTTGGTATTAGAGTTATATTTTATGTTTTTAGATAATTATACATAACTAATTGGATTGTAGAGAAATAGTTATTGATAAAAGAAGTGTTAGTTAAGACCGTTGCAAAACTCTTGTTTTTTCTGATTTAAACTCATCTTTTGTTTATTTGTTTTCTACAAACACACATCTAAAACCCAACCAAGATTGAGGGCTCGTGTATTTAAAATCTTTTTCTATAGTTGTTTCTTCTTTAGTATGAACCCAAGAACCACCTTTAGCAATTCCTTTTTCTAAAGTCATTTCGGCAACATTTCCTTTTAAATTGTAAACACCTAATTTATTTGGCCAATAAGAAAAAATTGGTGCAGTTACATCTGCTCCATTATTTTCAATTGATTCTTTAATGGATTCATTACGAAAAAAATTTGTTCTATGTTTTCCTTCATATTTTCCTTCAATTTTTTTAAAAACTTTATCAGAATAACCAATTTTAGCAACGCTCTCCCACTCTTTTTTTGTTGGCAAACGGCATTTAAATTCTGTTGGGAAAATAGACTTTTTATCTTTCCCTTTTCTTTTTTCAAATGATTCTTTAACTCTATTTGTACGCCATTTACAATAATCTAAAGCTTGCTCATAAGTAATTCCTACTATAGGATAATCGCGGTATGCAGGATGTCTTAAATATAATTTAACGTAAGGAGCATTGTATTCTTGCTTTATTTCCCAGACGGTAGTATCTGGGAGAGTTTTTATGTATTCGGGAGAATCAAAACCATAGCTTCTTCCATTCCAATAAACATATTCCATCCACATAAAGTTGCTTACTTCAGTTTCATCCATATAAGTAGTACCATCAACTTTAACAGTTCCTGGTGGTAGTTCAGTTTTACGTTCAGTTTTTGTCATTCCTTTTGCTCTTCCTAAATAAGTCATAACTGGTCTAAACCCAACATCAACAGAAGGTTGGGTAAATCCTTTAAAACGATCAGGTCCATCAATTATTTGTAATTCGTGTCCAATACTCGTCCAACTCCCTCCTTTTGTAGCAGGTTCATTATTTTCATCAATTATCATTTCTGCAACATTACCACTCATACAGTATAATCCATATTCATTAGGGTTATAAGAGTTTGCTTTAGCAGTATGAAAAGCTCCGTCAGCAGTATAATTATCTTTCATAGGTCTGAAATTAGCTAAAAAACAACCTTTACTATTTCTAACATAAGGACCTCCCCAAGGATAAACACCCTCTTTTAATCCTCCTTTAGCAGCATATTCCCATTCGAATTTGGTAGGTAATCTAAAATCATTTACCATTCCTTCCCCTGCTACTTTGTTCAATTCATCAGTCATCCATTTACAATACATTTCTGCACCAATTCTGCTAATACCTACAACAGGGTAATCATCATAAGCTGGGTGCGAAAAGTAATTTTCTTGCATTGGTTTATTAAAAGCATTAGGATAGTCTTTAACCCATCGTGTTTGGTCTGGTTTAGCAACCAAAAAACCAGCTTTTCTACCTTGTCTTAATAAATCAAACAAAAAGGTTCGGTATTCTAAATTGGTAACTTCAGTTTGTTTCATATAAAAAGCTTGGGTTTTAATCTCTTTTCCTTTTCTTTGGTAAGAACCCATAGGGATAAAAAGAAAACCATACGGATCTGGCTGATACCATTGTTCTCTATTCTTTTTACCAACAATACTCCTCTTACTCTTTTTTGTTTTTCCGAACATTTTTCTCATTTGTTTTTGATGTTCTTTCCAATCTTCATTATTCAAATTAGGAAAACGGTAATTTTCTACTGTTTCAACAATGTTAGTTACCGCAGTGTCTTGCTCTTCTAAAAACCAAGTTCTGTCAATAACTTTATGTTTACGTTTGCTGAGTTTTCGCTTATTGGTATCTGTTAGCAATAACTGAATACTTAAAGCAGTTACTTTTTCGAAGTATTCATTCACTACTTTTTCATGTTCTTCTATTATTAAAGCTGAATCGCTAAGCGTTGTCTCTGAATTTTTAACTGTTTTATTTTCTTGAATAGTGGGTTCAGAAAAATCACTAAAAAACAATGTTGTTCCAACTGTAATTGCTGTTATTGTCGTTATCATAAGTATCAATTTAAAATTTGTAAATTGAGTTAACTTCCCCGCTTTTGCTACATTACCTGCAACTGATGTAGCTTGTATAAACTGTGCTTTTGTTTCTTCAAAAGGAATTTTAGCAGGTTCGTTTTTGGCCTGATTAAATAAATCATCCAAGCGGTTGTTTTTATTTTGTTCCATTTTGCACCTCCATTTCTTTATTTGTTGAATCAAAAGTTAAAATTGCTGTTAATTTTTCACGTCCTCTTTTTAAACGTTGCTTTACAGCAGATTCTGAAACAGCTTGTATTTTGACTATTTCCTTAATAGAAAACCCAGAAATTTCAAACAGAATTATACATTCACGTTGTTCTTCAGGTAACATTGCTAAAGCTTTGTGTAACAGATGTATTTCTACATCTCTTTCGGTTTTAGAATTTACATCCAACACATCAAAACCTTCTTGTTTAGGGTAAGCTTCCTCTTTCTTTTTTTTGTGATGATTAGCTAATACACGAACACTTATTCCGATAAGAAATGAAAGAAAGGCTTTTTCTGATTTTAAGGCATCTATTTTCTCAAAAGCAATTAACAAGGTATCATTCATCAAATCTTGATACTCCATTTTTCCGAAAACTCTGGCTCTGCAGAAACGCTCGAATCGATCATGAACCGGCTCGTAGAGTTTTAAAAAATGTTTTTGTTTATTCCTTTTTATCATTCATCCAAAAATAGGTGTTCTATTAGTTAAGTGTAACAAAAAGGTAAAAAGTTACATCGTTTAATTATTTATTATTTACAAAGGAATAATAAATCAATTTCTTGAAAGAATTATGTTATAAATAAAAGGGAGAATTATAAAAATAATTCTCCCTTTTTCTTATGCTAACTAAGCTGATTAATTCTTAATTAACTTAACAACTTGTTGTTGTTTATTATTATAAACCTTAACAAAATAAACACCTTTAGAAAAATCTGTAGTTGGTAATTCTATTATTGATTCGTTTTTATTGTTAATATGAAATAATAGTTTACCTGTTAAATCAGTAATTGAAATTTCAGCGTTTTTAAAATCATTTAAGTTTACAAATGTATTTCCTGTTGTAGGATTTGGGTATATATTAACACTTTTAATTGAACTTACAGATTCAATACTTGTAAGAATAACATTAGTGCAGGCAGAAGTGCCTGAACAACCTGCATCTGTAATTATTACCGCGTAATTACCACTAGAAGTTACGGTATAAGTTTGATTTATAGCGCCAGGAATTATTGCATTTCCATTATCACAATCTATCCATTGGTAAGTTGCTCCAGATAAATTTGCTGTTAATGTACCTGTTGTTGGTTGTGTTACTGTATTATCTATTAACATTAATGTTAAATCTAATGTAACAACCGAATCACATCCTGCAGTATTTGTTGTGGTAAATGTAGCTGTGTTGTTAGATGATGTGTAGGTATTTCCATCTATCCAAGTGTAAGTATTACAAGCCA
>JBMYXB010000086.1:0-10161 GCA_049608005.1 Vicingaceae bacterium | reverse complement strand
TATAGTATCCTTTACAAAAAAGTAACATCTCAAATAATTATTACTGGTTTTTGGGACAACAGACAAAGTCCTGAAAAATTATTAGCCTATTTAAATAAGAATTAATACAACTCTCCTTTGCCTCCTTTCCAATTCAAACACTTCTCTATACAACAAGAAAGTTCAGCTATGAAAGTTGGAACCGATGGTGTTTTATTAGGAGCTTGGACAACCATTAAAGATGGTGATGTTTTAGACATTGGAACAGGAACTGGTTTAATAGCCATAATGCTTGCCCAAAGAAGTAAAGCTGCAACAATTGATGCTGTAGAAATGGAATTGGATGCATCCCAAGAAGCAACAATAAATGTTAAAAATTCTGCTTGGTCGGACAGAATAAACATCCATAATTCATCCATTCAAGATTATCAAACAGAAAAAAAATATAATTGCATTGTAAGCAACCCTCCTTTTTTTGTTGCTTCTACCAAGGCACCAAAATCAGATAGAAATGCTGCAAGACATACCGACACTTTATCTTTTAATGAATTAATTAAAGCGGTAGTCCATCTTTTAAAAGCTAACGGAATATTCTCATTGATTTTACCAACCACAGAAGCAGAACAATTTATAGCGTTAGCAAAACAAGAACAACTATTTCTGAACAGAAAATGCATGGTAAAACCAAATCCAACAAAACCAGCTAAACGTATTATCATGGAATTTTCTTTTGATGCTGTTAATGTATTGGAAGAAGAATTAATCATAGAAACCGAAATCAGACATCAATACACAAAAGAATACATATCTTTAACCAAAGATTTTTATTTGAAATTTTAACTATTTCATTCCGTGTTTGACACCGAATCTATTAATTATTTAGATCCCCAGTCGAGCTGAGGATGACAATAATTTGAACTGACAGATTTTTACAACAACAGAAAAGTAAACATGACAACAGACATTTATCAAGGCAAAAAAATTACAAACGAACAAACCATTAACGTTAATGATCATTTAACGGTAGAGCAAGCTTTACAAATAAACATTAACGGAAAACCGTTTTCTATTACCATGAGAACTCCTGGCAACGACAAAGAATTGATTAGGGGTTTATTGTATTCTGAAGACATTTATAGAAGTTCAGAAAATTTAAATATTGAGTTAATTGAGAACAAAGAAAAATCGATTACGGAAGCCAATTTAGAAATTGATGAAAGCCTTTTAAAATCGGGCTATTTAAACAGTAGGAGCTTTTTATCTGCTGCGTCTTGTGGTATTTGTGGTAAAACCGAATTGGATGATATTGATACTTCTTGCCAGGTTGAAGATAACAACCAAATTGAATTAAAAACCTTACATCAAATGTTTAAAGTGATGAAAGAAGCTCAACACACCTTTCATCAATCTGGAGGTTCTCATGCGGCAGCAGCTTTTACAAAAAGCGGTCAACTATTATCAATTAAAGAGGATATAGGAAGGCATAATGCGGTTGATAAAGTTATTGGAGAGCTTGTTAACGAAAACGTATTGAAACAAGCTAAATGCTTAACGGTAAGTGGAAGAATTTCTTATGAAATAATAGCCAAAGCTTTTGCAGCAAAAGTTCCAATTTTAGCAGCAGTTTCTGCACCATCTAGTTTAGCGGTAGATTTTGCAAAAGAATTGGGCATTACCTTATTAGGATTTTGCAGAGAAAATAAAGCCACCTGTTATTCTCATCCAAAAAGAATTTTATCGGAGTAAAGTTACTTTTCCTCTCTTAGAATATTCATCTCCTGTTGCCGAAACAAACTCTATTAAATAAATGTAAACATCTTGCGGACTTAAATTACTACTTCTGTTAATGGTTCCATCCCAGGCTTCGGTTACATCATTGGTTTCAAAAATTACTTCGCCCCATTTATTATAAATTTGAAATAAATAAGCTGTTGGATCTGAAAAAGTTAAAACGGGTTTAAAAACAGGATTTCTTGTGCCACTTGGTATAAACGCATTAGGAACGAACAGCACTGGTTCATGTAACGCACAAGCAACATTAGAAGTACTTGTTGCTGCTGGAACATTATAAACATGTGGCACATCAAATTCCTTAACTTCTAACTTATAACAAAATTCTCCATCACCATAAAAAGCGGTAGTAATATCATCTTCATAAACCAAGGTATCATTAAAAGCAGGAAAAACTGCAATTGGGTTTGATTCCCAAACTCCAGCAACTGCTCTATATAATTCATATTCTTTTACCCCACCAAGCCAACCATCATAAGGTGTTATTTTTAAAATATTTTTTGCTTCTAAGGGGTTAGATTCTACAGTAACCCAAGAGGTTCTGGCAATATTTGAAGTTGGCTTTGCTGCATAACAAATATCTTCGGGTTCTATCGTGTAAAAATAGTAGTTCTGATTAGCATTTAATTCATTATTATCGGTATAAAAAACTCCTGGGTTCATTCCTCTAAAAGCTCCTACTGAACCTACAGTAGTGTAATTACCAGTTAAACTAGTTGCTCTTTTTATTTTATATGATCTTATATCTGCAGCGGTATCTACATAAAATTGTACCGATATTGATGTAGAATCTAAAACGCTTGCTGTAGATAAATAGGTAAAAGTTGGTTCTACTAATGCTTCAGATGTATTGGTGATTTCGTAATTAGATGTTGAACTTATAGGCCCTGCACCATTATTCTCTACTCCTTCAATGTAAAACTCATAATTATCTCCTTGTACAACATTAGTATAAACGGTATCTAACAAAAATGTTGACCCATATAAGTTATACCCTCCTCCGTTAATTTTTACATAAATATTGTAGCCAACATCTGTTCCCGAATTAAAATCATCATAAGCACTCCATTCTAAATTTATGGCTGCATTGCATACATCAAATGTGTCTTTTAATAAGATGGAATTGTGTCTGTTTGTGGCTGTTAAACTAGCAATTTCGCAAGCATCAATTGCAGCAACACTTAATTCTATACTACTTGTGTTGGAGGTATTTAAAGGATGTCCGGCAGGCAAAGTAAAAGTAGTTTGGTTTCCTAAAACAAAATCAACACTATCGGTTGCTCCAGTAATAAGGTTTACTGTATAAATGTTGTATCTGATAATTCCATCAGGATCTAAAACAGGCTGCCATGATAGGGTTACATTTCCTGCAGCATCAACAGCAATAAAATCTACAATAGGTGCACTTACTAAACCTGTAGTACAATTAGCTTGGGCTTGATAAAAGCCACAAAAAAAAAATAATATGATGATTCCTAACTTTTTCAAAATCAGTGTCTTTCTTTCGCAAATATACTACGTGAAAGACACATTTTTGTTGTGCTTAGTTGCTTTTTTCTTTCGGAAAACTTAATTCTCCTTTTTTAAGCTTATTGTAACGATCTACCAAAACAGCCAATAACATACTAAAAGAAGCCATTGCATCTTTAGTTGCCGAACTAATTTCAGTTCTTTTTAACTTTAATAATAAAAGCCCATAAAGTCCAATTAAACAAGTATGAATTTCGTTTCTTGATTCGCCACCAGCTTTTAACATAAAATTATTAAGATGATCTTTTGCTGCCAAATATGCTTCTTGATATTTAGCATCTTGTATGGTAGTTAATAAAGAATTATGAAGATTATTTAGCTCCTCCATGTATTTAAACGTAATGCTTAAATGTCCTTTATCAGAAATTCCTTCTTTCATCATTTGCTCTATTAAATTCTGATACCATAATTTCATATCGTATTGAACTTCTGTTGGAGCATTAAATTTACTGATTACAGAATCGTTAATTTGAGCTAAATCAAAATTATGAGAGCGAATAATATCTTCTATTTGCCACATATAAATAATATATTCGGCAATATTTGATTTCTCTTTTTCTTGAGCGATTAACATTACTTCTTTTCTTTTGGTGCGTTATCTAAATCGTATTGTTGATTTAACCCTTCTACAATGTTATTGGTGATGTTTATTTTTTCGCTATAATCTAATACAACATTACCTAATTGAGATGCTCCAATAATAAGGTTGTATTGTGATTCTTCATTAAAGGTTTTAATATATTCTTTTACTTTTTTCTGAAATTCATCATTTAATTTTGCTTCTTCATTTTGAAATTTCACCGTAAAATCATCTCTCATTTTATATAACATCTGCTCTTCTTCGCCAAGTTCTTTTTGTCTTGTTTGTCCTTCAAACTGAGTCATAGTTGGAGCTTTTTTCTGAAACTCCATTACTTTTTTCTCAAAACTAGCAGATTTTGTTTGTAATTCTTTTTCGTATTTCGCTTGTCTTCTTTTTAATTTATTAATTAAATCAGCATATAGTTTATATTTATCTTGTAAAGAATCTACATTAAGATAACCTACTTTACCATTTATTGTTTCTAATTCCTCTGGAACTTCTTCTTCAATTACTTCAAGTACTTCTTTTGCCTCTACAACTTCATTTTGTAATGGTTTACCTGAAAAGTGTAGGTAAAATAAAATTGCTACAGCAACAATTAATACGGCATTTAAAATGATAGAAATATTTTTCATCTGTTTATTATTTTTAAAAATTTTGTAGGTAAAACATCTTAAACATCTCACTTACAGATTATGAAACGCAAAAGTGAGCAATTTAATTAAAGTAAAATCGAAAAAACTAAAGAATTGAGTGCTTAAATGCTAAATTAAAACATCAAACATATTGACCTTCAATAGCAGTGCTAATAAATTCAAAAGGAAGGTTAACCATACAGGCAAAATCTTCTCCAACCTCTTTCATATCATCATCATCATAAGAAAAATGCCAAATAATATGCACATCAACACCTTTCTTTTTAAGGTCTGTTAATTTATATAGGATAAATAAAATTCTTTTAGAAGAAAAAATATTGAAATATTCTAAATCAAAAACAAAATCTATTCTTTTATCTTTTAAAATAATTGCATCTTCTAACCAATTAAAAACGGGAGCATAAAAATCATCTACTTCAGTAAGTACAGATTTTCCTTTAATAGAAAAAATATTACTTTCTATATCCAAAATTATTTCTGGAGAGTTATCTGTTGCTTTTACATTGATTAAATTCATTCTATTATTTTGCTTTGGACATCCAATATCTGAATAAAAAATCAAAATTAACACACTTTTTATACATACGGTGTTTATTATAAGATAAATTAAGAATAATGTAAGACCAAGCCATTACAAACTCTTAAGCTCCTTTAGTTTACTTGCTTGTCGCCTAGAAATTTCTATTTGTTCGCCATTTTTTAGCTTTACCATTAAGCCCCCATTAAACCAATTTTCTATGCTATCAATCCAATTTAAGTTTATTATAAATTTACGGTTAGCTCTAAAAAATACATTCTCATCAAGTCGGTTTGCTAAATTGTTTAACGACTTTAATATTAAAGGTTTGTTTTTATTAAAATACACCCTAACATAATTTCCTTCCGATTCAAACATTGGCACATCAGATAAATTAACAAACCAACACTTATCACCATCCTTTACAAAAACCTGATTGTTTAACCCTAATTTATCAGAAGTTTCTAACGGATCAACTAACTCTGCTTTTACCTTTTCTATTGCTGTTTTTAACCTTATTGTTTCGATAGGTTTTAATAGGTAATCTAGAGCATTTACATCAAATGCTTTAATGGCATATTCATCGTAAGCAGTAATAAATATAACATGTGGTGTAAAATCTAACTCTTCTAAAACTGCAAAACCATCTTTACCGGGCATGTGTATATCTAAAAATACAACATCAGGTTTTAACTTATCTACCACTTCTATTGCCGATTGAGCACTATTGCATTCTTCTAATATTTCTACCTCAGGAAATTCTTTTAATAAGCTTTTTAATTCGTTTCTTGCTAAACGTTCATCATCAACAATTACAGCTCTCATAATATAAAGGTTTAATTAAATAATAGTTTTATTAGGAATTATTAGGGTTGTTTTAACGTTGCCATCTTTATTTTCTATATCAAATTCAGCATCGTTTCCATAAAGTAATTTTAGTCTTTGTTTCGTATTTATTAATCCAAACCCGGTTTCTGATTGGGCATTTTTATCATAAAAACCACTGTTATAAATTATAATTATTAGCTGTTCGTTATTTAAGCAGCTATTTATTTCTAACACTCCTCCTTCTGGCAATTTTGATGTACCATGTTTAATTCCATTTTCTACTAATGTTTGTATCATTAAAGGGGGTATTAAAAATACCTCAGTATTTTTTTCAATATTTTTAACGATGGTTAATCGCTCTTCAAAGCGTGTTTTCTCTAACCCTAAATAGTCGTTTACCAACTTCATTTCATCTCCAAAAGAAATTAACTTTTGCTTGCCCATTAACAATGAGTTTCTTAAAACATTAGACAGTTGCGTGATGGCTTCTTTAGCTAAATTTGGATCTTCGTTTATTAACGCTCTTATACTATTCATAGCGTTAAAAATAAAGTGAGGGTTAAGCTGAGATTTTAATTTATTTAATTCAATTTCATTTTTTGCAGCTTCCCATTTTAAATTTTTAATTTCTTCTCGTTTATAATTATTAATAAAATGAAATAAAAAATAAAGTAACGACCATATTATGTAAAGAATGGTCCAACTTATAATAGATCGAAAAGCCTCTGCAAGGTTAAATTCGTAAGCGTTTTCTACAATTAATCGCTCTATTATTATTGATTTTAAAAAATAAACAAGCACACTGGCTAAAAGCGTTATTAAAAGTATTCTTGGTATTAAATGAGCTATACTAAACCTCATCCAATTTAGTTTAACAATAATCATCCTAAAAGCATGTGCAATAGATAAGCCAATTAAAAAAATAGAAATTAGGCTAAAAAGTAATTCTAGGCTAAAAACATTGCCTATAAGCACATTAAAAATACCAACTATTATAGCATATAATAACCACCCCGTTATTTGAGAAATCCAATATAACTTTCTTTTATTAAGCATTTCTTAGCAACAACTAATATCCTAAATTATTTTTGATTTAACCAAGCATTTCTTAAAGCTAACTGCTCTTTAGTGGCATCTTTATTAAACTCAATTAAGAATTTCTTTGTATTCTCTACAGTAACCGCTTTTGCTTTTAGCTTTTTTTCTTTTGTTTTTCCTTTTACATTTCTAGCAACAATTATTTCAACTTTATCTCCAACTTTAGTTGTATTTTTAAAATTATCTAATTGTTCTTGCATTTTATTTACATCTACTTTCTCACCATTAAGAGAAATTAATTCATCATTTACTTTGTAACCTAAAGATTTTCCAAAAGCATTCATATTAGAAACATCTGCAACAACTAAATTATTGGTTTCACGATTAAAACCTAAAGAAATTCCTCCTAAGGTAAACTCCTGAACCTTAACATCTTTTTTAAAGGTAATTCCTACTCTATTAAATAAATCTTCAAAAGGTAATTCTTTTGGGCCAGCTACATATTCTTTAAAAAATTCTCCTACTTCTGGCGATGACAAGTCTGTAATTTTATCAAACAATTCGGCATCATTAAAAGATTTATTTTTACCATATTCTTTAGAAAGTAATGCCATCATATCTTTTGTTCCTACCTTACCGTCAGATTGATCTCTTAGTAAAATATCTAAACACAAGCCTATTAAAGCTCCTTTTTGATATACGTTTCCGTATTGGTCTTCATGCTCATGCAAACAACCTAAGCTAAGTTCAGTAAAAGCTAAATCATCTTTAAAATATCCTGCACCTGTTAATTTTTCTTCAATTACTCCTAAATATTCTTCTGGAGTTTGCATCCCTCCATAAACCTGAACGTGGCCCGCAAAGTATTCTGTAACTCCTTCATACATCCATAAATGTTTCGACATTTTTGGGTTAATAAAATCAAAATCTCCTATTTCTTCTGAGTGAATATTTAATGGGGTTACAATATGAAAAAACTCATGTGCTGCAACTCTAACCACAAAACCCGACAACTGTTTTGCAGGCATTTCTGGCAAATAATAAAAAGATGAATAAGAATGTTCTAAAGCTCCACTTCCACCAGAACCACTTTGCCCTTCATATAAATAAATAATAAATGCATATTTATCTACAGGAAGTGTTCCTCCTAAATAATCTTTTTGTAATTCTAATATTTTTTTAATATCAGTTCCTAATTCTTTTGCTGTTGCTACTTTGTTTTTAGAATAAACCGATATTAAAATTTCTGCACCACCAACATTAAAAGTTAAAGTATCTGGCACATTATACATAATTGGTGCATCTACTAAATCCATGTAATTTTTTGTAGTAAATTGATCTACATTACCTACAGTTTTAATTGAAGAAAGTCCTGTTGTGCCATAAAAGTTTTCTGGACGAGTAACATTTACTTCATACTTATTATATTTCATCCCATCAAAATATCCAAAAAAACCATGGTTATTTAACACCACATTTTCGCCTTCTTCTATATTTGTTCCACCTGGTTCAAATACTAATTTATCTACTTTAGCATCCCAAGTATCTTCTACCCAGTAACTCACTTTTGCTAAACCTTTAGCATTTTCTATTTCCCATCTATTTTTATCTAATTGAGTAACACTTAAACTTCTTCCTAAGCTATCAAAAGCTTCAAAATCCATAGCGTATTGCCCAAAATCATAAATTTGATATGTGCCGGGCACAATTTTAGGGATGTTATACACTATCTTATCCGACTTTATTGTTGGTGTTGTTAAATTTATTTGAAGCAAATCGCTATTAATTTTATTCAAATCTAAATGAAATTGATACACCTCGTTTTGTGCATTTAATCCTAAACCTACAACAACTAATAACCCTAAAAATATATTTTTCATGCTTTTATTTATTTTTTATTCGATACAAATATATTTATGTTTAACGTACCTTTAACTCTTTATTACATCAATGGTAAAATTAATCCATTAAAGGTTTTATGAATTATTTGGCTCATTTCCACTTATCAAACAACAATACTAATCTTATAATAGGAAATTATATTGCTGATGATGTTAAAGGTAAGGCTTATTTAGATTTTCCTTTAGAAATTCAACAAGGTATCTTACTACATCGAAAAATTGATGACTTTACAGATTCGCACCCTATTGTTGCCGATAGTAAAAATAGAGTTAGACACCATCAACTAAAATACACACCTGTTGTTATGGATGTATTTTATGATTATTTTTTAGCTAACAACTGGAATGTTTATGCTGATTTAGATTTATTAAAGTTTACAAACAACATTTACCAAATCTTATTTAAAAACATCAATAAATTACCTTTAAAAAGTAAAGCTAGGCTGCCATTTATGGCAAAACGCAACTGGCTATATAATTATCGTAAAATTGAAGGCATACAAAGGTCTTTAACTGGCTTATCTAAAAGAAGTAATTACAGTAATAATATGCATCAAGCTCATATTATATTAAAAGAAAAGGAACATGAGTTACAAAATGATTTTAACACCTTTTATCCTGAGTTAGAATGTTTTGTTAAAAATGAAATTAAAAAAACAGTTTAAGTTTTATACAACCAATTTATCTATTACTGTCTTTTTAAGACTTGATTCACTACCTTTGACTAATTAAATTACAATATTCATTTCACTCATTTAGAGCAATTAATAGATACAAATAATATGAAAATATATCACAATCCAAGATGCAGTAAAAGCAGACAAACCTTAGAGTTAATTAAAGATGCTGGAGCTGAAGTAGAAGTTATTGAATACTTAAATGCAATACCTACTGCTGAAGAGCTAAAAATGATATTGATGAAGCTTAATTTATCTCCTAAAGATATTATCAGAAAAGGAGAAGCTGTTTATAAAGAAAAATTTAAAAACAGTGATTTTAATGATGACGAGTGGATCAAAGTTATGATTGAATACCCTAAACTGATTGAAAGACCTATTGTAGTTAAGGGCAACAAAGCAGTTTTAGGAAGACCGCCAGAAAATGTATTGGACCTTATTTAATATTCTTTCTTTATAGTCTAAGTTCAATATAAATTTTAAGGAATAAAGTTGCGTATTTAGTGGATTTTTAAGGGAAATTTAATTGCCGTTGCAGCTATTTAACTAATTGGAGAATAAAAAAGGGTTATCAATTAAGACAACCCTCTCTAAAACAATTTACAACTTCACTTTTATTCTTTTTTCTTCCGCAAAAAAGAACCAAAAACCCACCACGAAA
>JBMYXB010000085.1:0-10346 GCA_049608005.1 Vicingaceae bacterium | reverse complement strand
ACTTAATACATGTAAAAGTTCCTGATGTAGGAGAAAGAACATTAAAATGGTATGGCGTAATGAAGCCAACTGATTTAAATGGATTTAATTAGTAGAATAATAGATATTTAATATGAAGAAAATTAAATTAATAATATTATCAACAATATACTTGGTAGGATCAAGTATAGTTGTTGCGGGTAATGAGGATAGAGCTGGTGAGGCTGGGGCTTCACAATTGTTAATCAATCCATGGACAAAAAGTGTTGGATGGGGAGGTGCAAATACTGCTTCTATAACTGGTCTTGAAGCAATGTCTTCAAACATTGCGGGTATGGCTTTTACAAGAAAAACAGAACTTCTTTTTAACCACAAAAGGTTTTTGGTTGGAAGTGAAAGCAGCATTAATACATTTGGATTTTCTCAAAAAATTGGAGAAACTAGTGTGGTTGGTGTTTCTTTTATGAGTATGGATTTTGGAGATGTACCAATTACTACTGTAGATTTACCAGAAGGTGGTATTGGAACTTTTTCTCCAAACTATTCAATATTACATGTAGGTTTTTCTAAAGCTTTTTCTAACAGTATTTATGGAGGATTTGGTGTTAAAATTGTTAGTGAATCTATATCAAACGTTTCTAGTAGAGGGTACGCTTTTGATGCTGGTATTAGATATGTAACTGGTGAACATGACCAAGTAAAATTTGGTATTGCTTTAAATAATGTAGGGCCAACAATGAAAGCTTCAGGTGATGGATTAGCATTTTCATCTACTCAAGATAATGCAGGTTTTGATGTTACTTCTAGTGAAAACCATAGAGTAGCAGAATTTCAATTACCTTCATTATTAAACATTGGTATTTCTTATGATTTTTATTTATCGCAATCTATTGATTCAACAAGTAAAGAAATGTCTTCAGATCATAGAATAACAGTTGCAGGTAATTTTACTTCTAATTCATTTACAAAAGATCAATATAGATTAGGTTTGGAATATTCTTTTAAGGAAATGTTTCAGTTAAGAGGTGGGTATGTTATTGAACAAAATACTTGGTTTGATTCAGAAAAAAGAACTTCTGTTTATACAGGCCCTGCTTTTGGTGCTTCATTTGTTGCTCCATTAGGTAAAAAAGGAACAACTCTCGGTATTCATTATGCTTACGAAATGACTGAGAATTTTTCAGGAACTCATAGTATTGGTCTTAGAGTAGATTTATAGATTTTTAAATACATATTAAGTTATTAAAAGAGAATTCTATTTATAGAGTTCTCTTTTTCAGTTTAAAATACACAAGTTATGTCACAAGTTAATTATTATACAGAAGAAGGTTTAAATAAGCTCAATGCTGAATTAGATCAAATGAAAAATGTAGAAAGAGGTAAAATTTCTGCACAAATTGCTGAAGCAAGAGAGAAAGGAGATTTATCAGAAAATGCAGAGTATGATGCAGCAAAAGAAGCTCAGGGATTGTTGGAGTTAAAAATATCTAAATTAGAAACTGCTCTTTCAAGTGCACGTTTAATTGACGAGTCTCAATTGGATTTGTCTAAAGCATTAATTTTATCTAAGGTTAAAATTAAAAATGTTGCAAATGGAGCAATAATGGAATATACGTTGGTTTCTGAAAAAGAGGCTGATTTAAAACAAAAAAAGATTTCTGTAGATTCTCCTATAGGTGAAGGTTTACTAGGTAAATCGGTAGGTGATATTGCTGAAGTTAAGGTGCCTACAGGAATAATTAATTTTGAAATAATGGAAATTTCAAGATAATGGAATCTATTTTTACTAAAATAATTAATAGAGAAATTCCTTCTTACATTATTGATGAGAATGATGATTTTATTGCTTTTTTGGATGTTTATCCATTAGCTAAAGGTCATACTTTAGTTATACCCAAAAAACAAGTTGACTATCTTTTTGATTTAGATGAAGAAACTTATGTAAAACTTTGGGCATTTGCTAAAAAGGTTTCTAAAAAAGTAAATGCTGCTATTGAGTGTAAAAGAGTTGGTGTTGCTGTAATTGGTTTAGAAGTTCCGCATGCTCATATACATTTAGTTCCTTTAAACAGTGTTGAAGATATTAACTTTTCGAGACCTAAGTTACAGTTGGAGGAAAGTGAATTTATAAAAATTCAGAAACAAATTCTAGAAGCTTAAGACTTTGTTCTTTTAGGGTTTGCTTTTATAAAAGCATCCCAACCAGAATAAGATTTTTCTGAAACAGGTTTCCCTGCTTGGTAATAATGGCAAACAGCAACAGCTAACCCATCTGTAGCATCTAAATGTTTGGGTAAGGATTTTAGCTTAAGAATGTTTTTAAGCATTCCGGCAACCTGTTCTTTAGAAGCTGTTCCTTTGCCTGTAATAGATTGTTTTATTTTTTTTGGTGCATATTCACTTACAGGAATATCTTTTGTTAGAGCTGCAGCCATTGAAACTCCTTGAGCCCTGCCTAATTTTAACATAGATTGAGGGTTTTTGCCTAAAAATTGAGCTTCAATAGCTAATTCATCAGGTTTATATTCATTAATTAAATATGCTGTTCGTTCAAAAATCTTTTTTAATTTTAAAAAATGATCTCCTAATTTGGTTAAATCGATAGATCCCATTGCAATTAAATTCATCTTATTATTAACAATATGAATAATACCATATCCCATCATATTTGTTCCAGGATCAATTCCTAATATTATTTTATCTTTAGTCACTATTAAAATGTATTAAATTATATTCAATTGTATTTTGAAAAATAAGAAGCTATACAAATATATCAATTTACTATTGAGATTAATCATTGGAACAATTGCTGTTTTGTTTATTTTTTTTAGAGTTAAAAATGATTTTCTTATAGCTGTAAACAACTTAGACCTTAACCATGTTGACTTATTTAGTTTAGGATTAGCATTAGTGTTAATGTTTGTAAATTGGGCTATAGAAGCTGTTAAATGGAAATACTCGATTAGTGATGCTGAAAAAGTAACTGTTTTAAAATCTTTTAAACTAACACTTACAGGTATTACTTTAGGTTTTTTAACTCCCAACAGGATTGGTGAAATTCCTGCAAGAGCATTACTTTTAAATAAAAATAATTTTAAAGAAATTACCGTAAAAACTGCTGTAGCAAGTTTTAGTCAACTTTTAATTACTTTGTTAGTAGGTATTATTGGTCTTTGTTTAACTTTTCAAAACTTTAATCAGTTTAGTAATCTGCTATATTTACTCCCTCTTTTAATAATTATTTTGTTTTTGTTGTTATTAGTTTACTTTAAACCTAATAAGTTAGAGTCTGTTTTAAATAAGTTTAGTTTCATAAACAAAAAACAATTATTTAAAGGGTTATCAACCTTTTCAATGCTAGAGTTATTCAATATATTATTACTTAGTTTAGTACGATATATTGTTTTTACACTTCAATATTATATTGTTTTAAAAGCTTTTGGAGTGGATTTGAATACCTTAAATACTATTTTTTTAATTCCAGTTTGTTTTATGTTTGCTTCATTTATTCCAACCTTGCTAATATCAGAAATTGGCGTAAGAGGCTCTGTTGCATTATTCGTATTTGGTATGGTTTCGGATATGGATATTCAAATCGTTTTAGCTTCGGTAATTTTATGGTTAATTAATGTGGCATTACCTGCCTTACTAGGATTGTTTAATTTAAAAGAACTAAAATTGATTAAAGAAGATTGAATTATCTTATCATCATATTATCTATAATAACAACAATTTATTTTTGTTCTATTTTATGGGTTATCATTGGGTTTCTTAGAATAAAAGTAGAAGGAAATAAGGCAATTGAAAATACTGTAGAAAATAAAATTTCGGTAATTATCCCTGTAAGAAATGAAGAGCATACAATTCTTAACTGTTTAAATTCTCTAAAGGACCAAAACTTTAAAGCCGAAAATTTTGAGGTTTTGGTTATTAATGATCACTCAACAGATAATACAGAAAATGTGGTTTCTCAATTTATAGCAACTGCACAATTTGATATTTCATATTACGCATTGATTGATGAAAATTCAAAAAAAGAAGCCTTAAAACTAGGTGTTGAAAAATCAAAATATGAAACAATTGCAACAACTGATGCCGATTGTATTTTGCCTGAAAATTGGCTTAAAATTATTTCCACTAAAAATAGTGATAATGTTGATATGCTTTTAGGTCCAATAGTTTTTAATAAGGGTAAAGGTTTATTATCAGGGTTTCAAAACTTAGATATGTTTGCTTTACAAGGTGTAGGCTTTGGAACTTTAGCTTACCAAAAACCAATTTTAAATAATGCAGCAAATTTGGCATATTCTAAAAAAGCGTTTAAAGAAGTAAAAGGGTTTGATAATTTTAATACTCCATCTGGAGATGATGTTTTTCTTTTAGAAAAATTTGAATCTCAAGAAAAACATATTAAAGGTTTTTTATCTAAAGAATTAATTGTAGAAACCAAGTCAGAAAAGTCATTGAACGGGTTTTTTAATCAACGACTAAGGTGGGCTTCAAAATCAAAACATTATACTAACAAGCTATTAATATTTTTTAGTTCAATTATTTTTTTAGAAAATAGTTCTATTCTATTTACCTATTTAGGAATAATTTTTTCTGAGAATTATAAAGCTTACTTTATAATCTTACTAGTTACTAAATGGTTGATTGATTTTATATTGCTACTTTTGGTAGCTGACTTCTTTGAAAGAAAAAGAACGTTATTTTATTTCATTCCAGTTCAATTATTATATCCCATTTATATTGTTATAATTTGGGTTTGCTCAATGTTGGTAAAGTTTAAATGGAAAGAAAGAAAGTTTAATGAGTAAAACTAAAAAAGACATAAAATCAAATTCGCTATCGCAATTAGCATGGAAAAGACTAAAGAAAAATAAACTTTCTTTATTTGGATTAGTGGTAATATTTTGTGCTGTTTTAGTTGCAGTTCTTGGACCACTTATTCGCCCTGACGGAACTCCAAAAGCAAACGATCAAATTTTAGAAGTAACCACTAAACCGCCAGGTTTTAAAGTTAAAATTCTTAAAGTAAAGAAAAATCATCATCTAAAAGAACCTACTGTTTGGAATTACCTAAACTTAGGGGTTGAAAATGATTTTACCACTATTCCAATTTACAGTTATAGCTTTGAAGGAGGAACCTTAATAGTTGAAAAATACACAGGTTCAGAAAGTAACAATGGGCAAATAATTCGTTACAACATAGCCGATATTGTGTATGCAATTAACGATAACGAAGTTGTTGAAACCAATGGATATTTAGATTTTGAAACAATTACAGAAGAAAAGAAGCACCTTAAAATTTCGGAACTAAAAAAAACAATAGAACAAAAAAACATAGTAATTAAAAAATTTATTTTAGGAACGGATAAATACGGGAGGGATATGCTAAGTAGGTTAATGGCTGGTACTTGGATTTCCTTATTTGTTGGGTTTATTTCTGTGTTTATTTCCTTATTAATAGGCATTTCTTTAGGTGCTTTAGCAGGCTATTTTAGAGGTTGGATAGATGATTTAGTAATGTGGTTCATCAATGTAGTTTGGTCAATTCCAACACTATTATTAGTTATTGCAATTACTATGGCATTAGGCAAAGGAACTTGGCAAGTATTTATTGCTGTTGGGTTAACCATGTGGGTAGAAGTTGCCAGAGTGGTTAGAGGGCAAATGTTAAGTTTAAGAGAAAAAGAGTTTGTTGAAGCAGGTAGAGCTTTAGGTTTTACTAATGCACGAATTATTTTTAAGCATATTATTCCTAATGTTTTAGGCCCTGTAATTGTAATTTCGGCTATTAATTTTGCTGCTGCAATTTTAATAGAAGCAGGCTTAAGTTTCTTGGGTATTGGTGCTCAACCACCACAAGCAACATGGGGTAAAATAATTGCCGAGCATAAAGGTTATATTATTACCGGAAAAGCCTATTTAGCTATTCTTCCTGGAGTTGCAATTATTACAATGGTTTTAGCTTTTGTGTTAGTGGGCAACGGACTTAGAGATTCATTAGATGCTAAAGCTGTTGATGATATGCCTACAGTTTAGTTTATTTTGGGTGTTTTAACAGGCTGTCCACTATATCTTTTTTATATCCTTCGGCTCCGCCTCAGGAAATTATAAAAAAGGATGCCGTTCCCATCCTTAACACAAACTACGTTTTCATTAAAAAATAAGAAGTCCAGAAATATAAATTAGAGTTCCAATTAGCATTAAAAAAATTGTGTAAGGTAAAATTTCCTTAGCTTTTAATTCTGTTATCCCTAATAAAGGTAATGCCCAAAAAGGTTGTAGCATATTAGTTAGTTGATCTCCATAAGCTAAAGCCATAATACTTTTTGGCAATGAGATACCTAAATCACTAGCAGCTTGCACAATTATTGGGCCCTGTACAGCCCATTGGCCACCACCACTCGGAACAAAAATATTTACCAATCCAGCACTTATAAAAGTAAAAATAGGATAAGTAGTATCGTTAGATACTTCAACAAAAAAGGCAGAAATGTCAGTAACCAAACCAGAGCTTTTCATTATTCCCATAATTCCAAAATATAATGGGAACTGAATTAAAATTCCTGAAGCACCTCCAATTGCTTTATCTATCGCTTTTAAAAAATTAAAAATATTTTGATGGACTATAATGGCTAATGAGAGCAACAATAAGTTAATGTTATTAGGATTAAAGAATTTGAGTAAATCATAATTGTAATCTACAGCAATTTTATAACCTATATAGAATAAAACAATTCCTCCAAAAATCCAAGCAAAAATACGAGAATGATCCAGTTTTTCAGACCCTTCGAGTTGACTTTTTTCTTCATCAATTTCATTATCAGATAAATTAACAGCAGAATATTTAACTCTTTTTCCAACCCAATACATAGCCAGAGGCAAAAGAGTAACGAGTAAAACCATTACAAATAAATTCATACTAGAACCAACCGTTTGCGAATAAGAAATACTATTAGGTAAAGTTGAAATCTGGCTTTCAGATAAAATGCCAGTCATCATTTCTTTTAAATGACCAGGTTCTGCAACCTTTGCTAATGAAGAACCTGATAAACCTCCATGCCATACCATTAAGCCAGAATAACCAGCAGCCCCAATTAAAGGATAGCTAATGTTCAGGTTTAATTTAGTAGCGTGTTCACCAACTTTACGTGCGAAAATTGCTCCAAAAATTAACCCTAATCCCCAATTAAATAAACTAACAATAACAGTTAAAAAAGTGACTAGAGCAGCAGCTTTAGCAGTGTTGTTACAGCTTTTAACAGCTAAATTTATAATTGAATTGATTGGCTTAGTTAAAGCCAAAGTATGACCTAAAACAAGCATTAACATCATCTGCATTGCAAATACTATTAAGCCAGAATTCCAAATTCCACCTTCCCAATACTTTAAAAGTTGTATGGTATAATCAGCAACACTTTCTGCTTCTGGCCGAGTAGTAAAAAAAGCAATTAAAAATGTTATAATTGTTAAACTAACTGCAATTGTAAAAGGAGCAGGGAGTAAGTATTTAAAAGCCTTGGTGTATTTATTTGTGAAGCTCATTTAAGGTTTTTCAATGTGAGTTCTATGTAGTTCAGGCACTAATGCTAATTATGTTGATATCCAAATCACCCACCTTAATTAGCCCGAATATATTCGGCATCTCAAGGGAGGAAACTTCTCCCCTTAAGGGGAGCTAGAGGGGTGATTTTAATATTCTCTCTATTGAAATTTTATTTTTAACCTTAATTTTTTGAATACAGTTTAAAATATAGTCGATATAAACTAACGGATCTTTTGTCATTAGATTAAACGTATTAAATCTTTTTCAATAAAAGGTTTAAGGTTCTTGTTGACTGATTTTTTTGTAATTAAATCTACCTTAATACCAAGTATTTCAGAAAGCTGTTGTTCTAATCCAATAATTTCTATGAGGTTAATTTTTGTGTTAAAATCTATTAAAATATCTAAATCACTTTTAGAGGTGGATTCATTACGTGCATAAGAACCAAAAATACCAACCATTTTGGGGTTGTATTTTTGTGTAATATTTTTAATATGTTCTTGTTGCTCAAGAGAAATCATACTACCAAAGATACGAATTATAAAATAACTCTTGTTGATGTTGAATCAGGCTTAATAGACAAAAAGGAGTCTAAGAATGTCTATAAGGCTTATTGTTCTTAGCTTTGAAGCAAATGAAAGGTTATGAAGAAAAAAAAGTGTTTTTAGGAGGGCTTGGTGATGATCTAACATTGTGTATTTGGATTTTAAACTATTCAGATACAATTACAACCTATAAAGGTTCAACAGGAAATTCGTTTGGTTTAAATTCATTGAATGAGGACAAATTAAACTTGGTAAAAGTGGGTTCAGATTCAACTACTAATAGTGGGTTTTCAATAAGTATTAATTACCCCAACAAAACTTTCCAAGCAGATTCAACTTCATCTTTAGCTAATAAATCTTTCGCTTCTTGGTGGTTGCTAGCATCACTTGCAATACCCTCTGGAATTTCCTCAACACTTCCTAAAAGACCTAAATCATTTCCAGATAAAATGGTGCTGTTTTTAATTGCTGTAGGTATTTGATCTACACCAATCCCAATAGAAGTAATGGGCTTCTGAATTTCAAACATTGAGTTCTTATCAGCTCTGCAATACCAATTTCCTCCCATACGACTAACCAAATCAATTTTATGTTGGTCTATCATTCCTTTGTCATCCAAAACAGCTTCGTTAATATGGATTTTTACCACCTCACAAATCACTAAATTTCCAGCACCACCATTTTGTCCTAATTCAACAATCTCATTTACTTTACACTCAAACTGAACAGGAGATTCTTTAACTCTAAACGGTTTAATTTCTTCTGAAGCAACTGGTGTTAATCCAGCTTTTACAAACTCATCAATAGAAGCATCATAAGGCGAACTCGATAACGACATCTGTTGTACAATATCATGGTTTACCACATTAATAACAACTTCTTTAATTGTCTTAACATTATCCAAAGTATTTTTAGTTGCCCCAGTTCTTCCGCTACGTGCAGGAGAAAAAATCATTATTGGCGGGTTGGCACTAAAAACATTAAAAAAGCTAAACGGACTTAAGTTTGGAATTCCATCTTCGCTAATTGTACTTGCAAAAGCAATTGGTCTTGGACCAACAGCTCCTAATAAGTAATGATGTAACTTAGGTACTTCAATGTCTTTTGGATTAATGGTAAGCATAGTTTTTATTTTATTTTTTCGTAAACTGTAAATGAATAGGAGTGAGCATGTTTCTCATCAATAGGATTTTCTTTTTCAGAAACTGTTGCCCACTTTTTAGGATCAATTTCAGGAAAAAAAGTATCTCCATCAAATTCCTCATTTACATGAGTTATGTACATTCTATCAATTAAATCTTTCTCTAAAGATTCCTTATAAATTTGTCCGCCACCAATAATAAACAACTCCGTTTCATTATAGTTTTTAGCATAAATAATGGCATCTTCTAAAGAGTTTGCAACAACACAACCTTCTTCTTTAAAATCAGTTTGTCTGGTTAAAACAATATTTGTTCTATCAGGTAATGGCCTAAACTTTTTAGGGATAGATATGTAATTTTTTCGTCCAGTAATAATATGATGGTTTAAGGTGGTTTCCTTAAAGAATTTCATATCGTTTGGTAAGCGCCAAATTAAATCATTATCCTTACCAATTACATTGTTTTTAGCAACTGCTACTATTAAAGAGGTTATCATTTTTGAGAAAGCCATTTTTTGTGAACAGTATTTTTCTTTTCAGCATCATCAGTTAAAAAATAACTGCTTGTTCCTTTTTTTAATAAAGGAAATGTTAAAGTTTGAATTAAATTATCTCTACTAATTAATACAGAAACGTTATCTCCAGCAGGTCTTCCATCAATAAATTTATTAATGTTTTCATTTACTCTAAACCCATCAATAGCTAAAATTTCATCTTTTACATTTAACCCTCCAGCGTAAGCTGAAGTTCCTCTATAAACTCTTTTAATTTTATTGTTTGATGTAGAAACACCTAAGCTTGTATTGGTGTTTTCAATCTCTTCAAACGTTACACCAGCATAGCCAAAAATGGTTTTGTAATCGAAGGTTTTAGTTCCATTAATAAAATCTTTATAAAACTGATCCAAGTTTAATCCCGATACTTCTTCTAAAGTAGCTTTCATTTCTTCTTTAGTAAAACCTCTACCTTGTTTTTTGTAAAATTCACCATACAAATGTTGCATTACGTTATCTAAATTCTTTTTTCCTTTGGTATTATTGATAATCATTAAATCTAACATGTTGGCAACAACACTTCCTTTAGAGTAATAAGAAATAGTTGTGTTGTAACTGTTTTCGTTAGATCGGTA
>JBMYXB010000084.1:0-10454 GCA_049608005.1 Vicingaceae bacterium | reverse complement strand
GATCAGTTTCTTCGTCCATAAAACTTTGTGATAACTCTACATATCTTTCATAATTAATTATTAGCTTTTCTCTTTAATAATAAACGATATTGTTACCAACCCTCCCTTCAAATCAAACTCACTTTGTTTTTGAGCAATAAAATTGCCTTTTTTATGATGGTAATTTGCTAAATACTCTTGCTCTGTTTGTCCGGGAGTTGGTACTAAAATGGCTTTTTTATTTAAAGCCGTTAAATCCATTATACTCGTATAACCCGCTCTGCAAACCACCACTTCACTTTTTAAAATATAGTTTAAAAAATCAGTTGTATTAAGATGGTTAAAAACTAAAACTTCTGACTTCTGACTCCTGACTTCTGACTCCTTATTTGGCAACCCTCTAACAACAACCGCTTTTAAATTGTTTTGCTCAATTTGCTCTAAAACCATTTTTTCAAAAATGGTTCTTTGTGGTTCTGGGCCAGAGAGAATGGCTATTATATCATACTCGTTTTCTATTTTGAGATTGCTTCGTTTTTCGTTCCTCAAATCTCGCAATGACGAAAAACGGGATAACGGTCCAATAAATTGATGCGGATGGTTAAACAGTTTTAAGTGTGATAAATCTCCCGACAAATTATTTTCTCCCTCCACATCTGGTATCCAACATTCATCAAAATTAGCAATCAATTTTTCTATTTTATTGTGTGCTAACTTTTCTCCAAAAGGTGTTTTAACATACAGTTGGTGGGTAACAATAATAGATTTTACTTTTTTACTCCACAAACCATAACGGTTATCAGAAACAAGCATATCAATGTTATGATCTTCAATTATTTTATCAATAAAACCGTGCTCTTTTTTTATAAAATTAAAAAACTGAACACTTTCATAAAACAGTTTTAAACTGCTTCCTTTTTCATTGTAAGTAACCTCATAACCAGGAATAACAACTGTTTTAAGTGTAGGAAATTCTTGCATTAAAAAAGCCAAAGGGTTTTTATCCGCACCAATAATTACCTGATGCCCTTCTTTAAGAAATTGTTTGATAAGAGGAACACAACGCGTTGCATGCCCTAAACCCCAATCTAACGGACAAACTAATATGTTCTTTTTGTTATTGATAAAGCTAAGATAGTTAAATTTGTAGTTAACTGTACATTAAACATACCTTCTGAAATATGAAAAAGAAAATTGGATTTGGATTAATCATACTACTTATTGCAATTCAGTTTGTTAGAACAGATGGTGAACTCATTACAGTTGAAAAATCAGCTGACTTTATTGTGCAAACAAACGCTCCAGAAGACATACAAAATCTTTTAAAAACATCTTGTTACGATTGTCACTCCAACTTTACAAATACACCTTGGTACGGGCAAATTGCTCCTGTTTCTTGGTACATAAACGATCATATTAACGAAGCAAGAGAAGAGCTTAATTTTAGTGCTTGGGGAACTTATGAGCTAAAAAGAAAAAAACACAAATTAGAAGAATGTTGGGAAGAAATTGAAAAAGGAAAAATGCCTTTAGATGATTATTTAAAACTTCATAACGAGGCAAAATTATCTGAAGAAGAAGAAGAAAAACTAATTACTTGGTTTAAATCCATTGATTTAAATCCATCAAAAAAAGAAGAAACATTACACTTAAACAATGGAGAAAAATGGGTTGCTAACCCTGAAACTACCCAAGGAATAAACAGAATGTTGGAAATAGTTGCTGCTCAAAATGATGCTCAAAATTTTTCTTTGTATGAAGAAATGGGTAAAAGTTTAAATTTAGAAATGAAAACCATTTTTAACCAATGTACCATGAAGGGAGAAGCGCACGATCAATTACACCTTTATTTAATTCCTTTAGTAAAACAATTTAGGGCTTTAGAAAATGCTGAAAACAAAGAAGATGCAGCAAGCAAGATTGGTGTGATAACAGCACATTTAAATAATTACAAAACTTACTTTCATTAACTTTTTGACATGAAAAAACTATTCTTTTTTATTTTTATTGGAGCAGTAACTTCTTTAGTTGCACAAAATCCATTATTTATTCCTCCAACAATTACAAGTACCACAATTAACCTTGTTTTAGATACTGGAACAACACAGTTTTATCCTGGTAGAGATACCAAAACCATGGGAGCAAATGGAACCTTATTAGGGCCAACAATAATAATGGATAAAAATTCTTTTGTTGATATTACTGTTGATAATCAATTATCAGACACAACTACTATGCATTGGCACGGCATGCATGTTTCACCAGAAAATGATGGAGGACCGCATACCAAAATTGCCCCCGGAGAAAGTTGGAACCCACAGTTTACCGTTATGGATAATGCAGGAACTTTCTGGTATCACCCTCACTTACATCACAAAACAGATAAGCATGTATCAAAAGGAATTGCAGGAATGTTATTGGTTAGAGATACTGAAGAAGCTAATTTAAATATCCCTTTAACTTATGGCATAGATGAGTTTCCTATTATTTTTCAAACAAAAGGATTAGATAGCTTAAATCAAATAGAAGTTCATACAGAAATGGATACTATGGCTATGATTAACGGTACTGTTAATGCAGCTGTTGATTTTCCGGCACAAGTAGTTCGCTTACGGGTTTTAAATGGTGCCTCTCAACGTATTATGGAGTTTGGATTTTCTGATAATCGTAATTTTAACATTATTGGAACTGATGGAGGGCTTTTACCTGCTCCTGTTAATAAAACAAGGTGTAGATTAGCCCCCGGACAAAGAGCTGACATTTTGGTTGATTTATCTGCTAGTTTAGGGCAAGATTTTAAATTAATGAGCTTTGGGTCTGAACTACCTAATGGTCATTATGGAGCTACTACACCAGGAATGCAAGTTTGGCAATTAATAGATGGCTATCCTAACAATCCTCTTAATGGTAGTGATATAGAATTACTCGACATTAATGTTGTAGCACAAACTGCAAACCCTATTTTAACAGTTCCTGCCACGCTAGCTACCTTAATTCCTTTAGATGAAAATACGGCAACAGTAACTAGAGAAATTACATTTACAGTTTCTCCTACAGCTACAGATTTAAGTGGTCCTTTTTTAATGAATGGCGAAACTTTTATACACCATCATGTTAATGATACTGTACAATTAGGGGCAACCGAAATATGGTCGTTAACTAACCAAACAGGAATTGCTCACCCATTTCATATTCATGATGTTCAGTTTCAAATTTTAACGATGAATGGACAATCGCCTCCTGCAGAACTAGCTGGATGGAATGATGTAGTATTGGTTAAAGGAAATTTTTCTAACGTTAGATTTATTGCCAAATTTGAAGATTTTGCTAGCGATACTGTTCCTTACATGTACCATTGCCACATGCTACCGCATGAAGATATGGGAATGATGGGACAATTTATTGTTGTGCAAGCTGTAGGAATTGATGAAGCTTCTGATACTTTTAAAAAAGTATCCATCTACCCTAACCCAACTGAGGGGGATGTAAGTATTGAAGGCTTAGAAAATGTTAAAACAATTAATGTTTTTTCTATTGAAGGAAAGTTATTACTTACTGAAAATGTAAATCAAACAACAACATCAAAAATTAAAATGCCCAAAGCAAAAGGGACATATTTATTAGAATTAATTAGCAAAACAGGAGAAAAAGCAACTCAAAAAATTATTCATTACTAAGAAAATGGGCGGAAAAGGAAAATTACAGAAGTGGGCGGAAATGAAAACATTTAACAATGTTGTAGAACCTACAACAGATGAAGTGTTTAGAAAAGATTATCGCCTAAAAGGAAAGTGGCGAACAGAAGTTTTTAAAAATGATAACCCAATTGTTTTAGAATTAGGTTGTGGAAAAGGTGAATATTCTGTTGGAATGGGCGAACAATATCCCAACAAAAACTTTATTGGTGTTGATATTAAAGGAAATAGAATTTGGCGAGGAGCAAAAACTGCTTATGAAAACAAGATGAACAATGTTCATTTTTTAAGAACACAAATAGACCATATTGCTTCGTTTTTTGCCGAAGGAGAAGTGGATGAAATTTGGATTACTTTTCCTGACCCTCAACCAAAAGATAGACTGGAAAGAAAACGTTTAACATCACCCATGTTTATTAATCGTTATGCAGGATTTTTAAAACCTGATGGAATTATTCATTTAAAAACAGACCACGAAGGTTTTTTTAGATATACTTTAGATGAAGTTGAAAGGTGCAACTTTAAATTATTGGAAAGTACTTTTAGTTTGTACGATGAAATGGCCGAAAATTTAGACCCTAAAACACAAGAAATTTTAAACATTAAAACCTTTTACGAAAAGCTTTTTTCTGCCAAAGGACATAGCATTCATTATTGCAGGTTTCAGTTAAAATAACACTAATATAAATTGCTTAAATTTGTTACGTTATGGATTTTGAAACAAGTAAAATAGAATTAGCCAAAATGGTTCTTAATTTAGAGAGCAAATACATTGTATCGAAGTTAACAGCCTTAATAAAATCTGAACAATCCGATTTTTTAGATTCATTATCTCCTCAGGAGAAAGCAGAAATACATCTAGGACTAAATCAATTGAATACTGGAGAAAAGATTTCTTTTGATGACTTTTTAAAAAAAGTTTCCTAAGATAAAATGAAAGTTTTTTTATCATCAATTGCTGAGAAAAAGATTGAATTTTTAATGGATTATTTAGAAGATGAATGGTCTGCAAAAATAAAAAATGAGTTTCTTGAAAAATTAAAACTTGCAACTTCTCAAATTTCAAAATTCCCTAAAAGCTGTCCTGAATCAAAGAAGATAAAAGGTATTTATAAATTTACTTTATCAAAACAAACCTCTTTTTATTATCGTATTGTGCTAGATGAAATTGAAATTATAACATTAATTGACAATCGCCAAAATCCAGACTCAGTTAGTAAGATGCTTAAAAAATATTTTAATTGAACTACTCTCAAAATAGCGAAAACTTCTTTCAACTGGTCTACCAAGTTTGCAGAGAAATACCCAAAGGTAGGGCAACATCTTACGGTACAATTGCCAAATATTTAGGTTCTGGCAGAAGCTCACGAATGGTGGGTTGGGCAATGAACAATGCTCATCAACAAAATCCTCCTGTACCAGCACACCGAGTAGTTAACAGAAATGGGCAATTAACTGGCAAGGTTCATTTTGCTCATCCAAAAGAGATGGAAATGTTATTAAAAAATGAAGGGGTTGAAGTAAAAAACGATAAAATTGTAAATTTTAAAACCGTATTTTGGGATCCTAATACAGAATTAGACATTGAACTGTAAATGAACACCTTTCTTAAACAAACAATAAATCTTTTTAAAGTTTATTTACTTGGGCTTTTTTTGTTTGCCCTACTCCGATTTATTTATTTAATTAGATTTGGCGAAGAAGGTATTTTTAACCATTATGCTTCCGATTTAATTTCTTCTTTTATTACAGGAATGAGATTTGACACCCAAATTTTGTGCTATTGTTTTGCTCTTATTTTCTTACTCAATTTTTTACATTTTCTTCCGAAAGAAAAACTGAGAAGATTTATTGTTGCTTTTACTAAAGTTTATACAATAGTTGTATTATCCCTATTGATTTTTATTCTTTTTATCGACCATCAGTTTTACACCTATTTTCAAACCCATATTAATATTTTGGTTTATGGATTTTTAGAAGATGACACTAGTGCTGTTATGTCTTCTGTTTGGTCAGACCACCCTGTAATTAGGTTACTTTTAGCAATTGCTTTAATCGTTTTTGTGATATACAAACTGATTACACGAATTTATAACTCTCCAAAAGCAATACAAAAGCCAATTAATATTTTTGTTAAAATAGCTTGCATTCCTATTGTTGTTGGATTATTTGTATTGGGGGCACGTGGTTCTGTTGGCATTTTTCCTTTGCAGGTTGATGACTCTACGGTTTCAGAAAACCGTTTTATAAACAGTTTAACATTAAACGGTTTATTTACTTTAGAAAAAGCTGTTGAAGAAAAAAATGAATCTCGTAAACCTGTTTATAAGGCAGATGTAATTAAGAATTCTGGTTATGCAAACATTAATGCTGTTTTAGCAGATTTTAGAGGTGTACCGGTTGATGCTATCCAATCGGAAGAAAATTATTTTGAAACAACAGCCCAAGACAGTTTATTAGAAGCTGACCCACCCAATGTTATTTTTATTTTGATGGAAAGTTTTGGTGGCTACTACTTAAACTTTCACTCAGAAAAACTGAATCTCTTTGGCAGTTTAGAGCAACATTTAGATGAGGGCATTTTGTTTACCAATTTTTTATCGAGCACACAAGGAACAATTTTCAGTTTAGAAAATATTGTTATCAATAAAAATTACCCTTTAATTTCTAATACTAACCGAAGGTTTGAGTCTTACAAATCGTCAATTGCATTTCCTTATGTAAATGCAGGTTACAACACCACTTTTATTACTGGAGGTAAATTAGGTTGGAGAAACTTACAAGATTTCATACCAAACCAATATTTTAAAGACAGTTATGGAAAGGCCAAAATTGTAAAAACCAACCCTAACGCAACCACCAATACTTGGGGTGTTTTTGATGAATTTTTGTTTGATGATATTTTTAATCAGCTAACCAATAAAACCCCGCAAATGATTTTTGCATTATCCACTACAAACCATACTCCTTATGAATTACCAACAACTTATGATGCCTATCCAATTGAGATTTCTGATAGCCTTTCTAAACTAATTATAGCAAATAAAGAGGTGGCAGAAGCCAACTTTAGAGCCTACCAATATGCTAATGATTGTTTGGGCAAATTCTTAACCAAACTAAAAGCATCAGAATTTGCAGAAAATACTATTGTAGCGGTTTCTGGAGATCATAATAGTTATGCTCTTTTTCCGTTGCATAATTCAACTATGGAAGAAAAAGATAACCACATAGTGCCTTTTTTCTTATCAATTCCAGAAAAATATAAAAAGAATTTACACATTAATAAAAATCGTTATGGCTCTCATAAAGATATCTTCCCAACATTAATTAATCTTTCATTATCTAATCAAAAATACTTTTCGTTAGGAAATAACATGCTTAGCTCAACAATTCCTGACAGCTTATTTTTTGGAATTAATGATTACTATTATTTTGGAGACCCTAAAATGCCTAAAGAGTTGCTTGACAAAAAAGTGAATGCACGTAAGGTTTTAAATGATTTCTATTTTGCTGAGTAATTACCTTTTTTCTTACCCAAACAAACGAGGCTTCTTGGGCATAAATTGTTTTTACCGCTATTCTACTTTCCTGTGCAGACAGGAATCCAGACGCTAAAAACTACTCTTTTAAATTAAAAATACGTTCCAATACTTTTCTTGTTCCCCACTTTCGCAAAGAAAGAGTAAAATCTCAAAATCTTTAGCTTCCAACTAAAAATCGTGTGTAACTTTACAAAAACATTTTACTATGAGTTTTACAGAATCTAAAATTAAACAAGCATTAAGCTTTGTTGTTGAACCTGATTTAAAGAAAGATATTATCGAACTAAATTTAGTTGCTAATATTAAAACTGAAGGAAACAAAATAAGCTTCGATTTGCAGATTAACAATCCTGCAATGCACAATAAAAAAAGAGTGTTAGAAGCTTGCGAAATGCATCTTAACCGTATTTTAGAAACTACTGTAGAATTAGATGTAAACATTACTCCTATTCCAAAACAACCAGAAACTCCTGCTTCTAACAAAGTACTACCTAATGTTAAAAACATTATTGCAATTGCATCTGGTAAAGGTGGTGTAGGAAAATCTACTGTAACAGCAAATTTAGCTATTGCTTTAGCTCAAAAAGGGTATAAAGTTGGATTAGTTGATGCTGATATTTATGGTCCTTCTATGCCATTAATGTTTAATGTAGAGCATGAGAAACCAATGCCAATGGATGTAAATGGTAAAAGCATGATAAAACCAATTGAAAGCTATGGTGTAAAAATGCTTTCTATGGGATTTTTTGCTGATACCGACCAAGCAATAGTTTGGAGAGGGCCAATGGCAACAAGAGCTTTAACTCAATTATTTACCGAAGCCAATTGGGGTGAATTAGATTATATGTTAATTGATTTACCTCCAGGAACAGGAGATATTCATTTATCATTGGTACAAACTGTTTCTGTTACAGGAGCAATTGTAGTAAGTACACCACAAAAAGTAGCATTAATTGATGCTCGTAAAGCAGTTGGTATGTTTAAATTAGATTCTATTAACGTTCCTGTTTTAGGAATGATAGAAAACATGGCTTACTTTACTCCTGCCGAATTGCCAGACAATAAATATTATATTTTTGGACAAGATGGGTTAAAAAGTCTTTCGGAAGAAACCAACATTCCTTTATTAGGCGAAATTCCTTTAGTGCAAAGCATTAGAGAAGCTGGTGATGCAGGAAGGCCAGCAGTTTTACAAGAAACTACACCTCAAGCCAAAGCTTTTATGAGTTTTGCTGATAATGTGGTTAATGCTGTAGCTGCAAGAAACGAAAAACTGGATCCTACAAAAAAAGTAGAAATAACGAATATGAACGGTTGTTCTACTAATTAATTTTTTGCCTAATTTTATCTCATCATAAGATGAACAAAGAAGAAACCATAGAAAAAATAAACCTTGCTTTAGAGCAAATTCGCCCATTTTTAAAAGATGATGGTGGTGATATTGAGTTTATAGAATTAACTGATGACAATATTGTTAAAGTTAAATTCTTAGGTGCTTGTAGTGATTGTTCTATGAGTGCTATGACTTTAAAAGGCGGTGTTGAAGAAGCCATTAAGAAAGGGGTTCCAACAATTCAATCTGTAATAATGGTTGAAGAGGCTGTTACTCAATAAAAGCAATACCGTTTAACTAAGATAACTTAGTAGTTAACAGTCTTATCTCCATTATTGGAGATATTTTTTCATATAAAATATTATAAACAGCATCCACAATAGGGAGGTTTACATTAAATTTTTTGTTGATTTCGTAAATTCCTTTTGCAGCATAATATCCTTCTGCTACCATGTTCATCTCAATTTGAGCCGAACGTACCGAATAACCTTTACCAACCATACTTCCAAAATTTCTATTTCTAGAAAATTGAGAATATGCTGTAACTAATAAATCTCCTAAATAGGCTGAAGATTTAACATCTCTATGGATAGAGTGAACAGAATCTATAAAATCTTTGGTTTCTCTTATTGCTGCAGAAATTAAAACGGCCTGAAAATTATCTCCATAACCTAAACCATGGCAAATTCCGCTTGCAACAGCATACACATTTTTTAAAATAGCAGACAATTCGGTTCCTAATAAATCATCCGAAGTAGAAGTATTAATATACCTACACGCCATAGCTTCGGCAATATAGCTTGCAATTTCTTGGTTTTTACAAGCAATTGTTAAGTACGATAATCTTTCTAAAGCAACCTCCTCAGCATGACAAGGCCCTGCAATCATCCCTATTTTATCCCAAGGCACTTTAAAGTTAATGTTAAAGTATTCAGCAGGTATTTGATTGTACTCTGGCACCACCCCTTTTACCGCAGAAATAATAACTTTATTTTCAATTCCTTTAATCTTAACATCATCAAAAGCCTGTGCTAAAAATGCCGAAGGAACAGCAACAATAACGATATCAGAATCATCTACAATTTTTTGTAAATCGGTATCTACATTAATTTTATTGCCATCAAATTGTATCGATTGTATGTATTTAGGGTTGTGTTGAAACTTTTTAATATGATCTACACAAGATTGATCTCGCATCCACCAATTTACAACCTCTAAATTTTCGGTAAGAATTTTAACTATAGCTGTTGCCCAACTACCTCCACCTAATACCGCTACCTTTTTGTTAAATTCCATTACACAAATATAACTATTCCAATTTATTTTTTAGTTAATCCTACTCAAAATAGAATGCATCCTAATACAGTTATAAATATTAACAAATAGTTCTACGCAATTTGAGAAACATTTTGCTATTATACCAATTTTTGGTATATTTGAAAAAATTAGTATCAAATGAACAAAAACACATCAATATCACTCGGAAATTATTTTGACCAATTCGTGCAAAGTAGTATTAGTAAAGGTCGATTTAAAAATGTTAGCGAAGTTATTCGTGCGGGATTAAGGCTTTTGGAAGAAGAAGAAAGTAAAGTTATTGCTCTGAAAAATGAAATTCAAAAAGGAATTGATAGCGGAATAGCTCACGATTTTGACCCAAAGAAGCATCTTGAATCTCTAAAAGCGAAAAAACACTCGAATGGCTGAATATAAATTCACAAATCAAGCTGTTGAGGATTTATCAAAGATTTGGGATTGCACATTTGAGGTTTGGTCTGAAAAACAAGCTGACAAATATTATGATGGACTAATCTCAAATTGTGAAGAAATAGCTAAAAATCCTGATTTAGGAAAAAATTATAAAGGAATTTCAAAGCAACTTTTAGGAATAAAATCAAATCGACA
>JBMYXB010000083.1:0-10630 GCA_049608005.1 Vicingaceae bacterium | reverse complement strand
GCTCAAACATCTGGAAACTTTATGTTATAAAAGCATCAAAATGGTTGATGTTATTTATGCCAATTATTTGGTTGTTTTATGAAGAAAACGGACTAACCATAGCCGATCTTTTTATTATTCAAAGCATTTATTCTGTAGCTATAGCAGTGATAGAAATTCCTTCGGGTTATGTTGCAGATATTGTAGGGAGAAAAAACGCTATGGTAATTGGGATGTTTCTTGGTTTTATAGGAATGGTTATTTATTCTATTTCTTATGGATTTGATGGGTTTTTAGCTGCAGCACTTTGTTTAGGGGTAGGTCAAAGTTTTATTTCTGGATCGGATACAGCATTAATGTATGATTCGCTATTGGCATTAAACCGTTCTAAAGATTTTATAAAATTAGAAGGAAGAACAATTTCTATGGGAAATTTAGCCGAAGCTTTTGCCTTTATTGCGGGTGGTTTATTGGCAGAAATTAGTTTAAGAACACCATTTTACTTTCAGGTTGGTATATCTTTTATAGGCTTTTTATTTGCGTTAATATTGGTAGAACCTAAAATGCACCGCTTAAAAGATGGGAAAACAAAACCATGGAAAAACATCAAAAACATTATCCATTTTGCATTAAAAGAAAATAAAATTTTACGTCAGTATATTTTTTATTCTTCTATAATTGGAGCAGGAACATTAACAATGGCATGGTTTAGTCAGCCATTTTTTAAATCGATAGGAATAGAAAGTAAATTTTATTTTGGCCTGTTAGGTGCGGCATTAAATTTAGCAGTTGCCATCCCCTCTTTTTATGCTCATAAAATTGAAGAGAGCATTAAAACAAAAACGCTACTTGTACTTATATTAATATTAATATGTGGCTGTTATTCTAGTATTAGTTATTTCCAAAACTATTGGGGGTTAATTATACTTTTACTTTTTTATATTACCAGAGGGGTTGCCACACCTGTACTTAGAGATTATATGAATAGGCATATCCCTTCAGAAATGAGAGCTACAGTAATGTCAATCAGAAGTTTTATCATTAGAATTATTTTTGCATCAATCTCTCCTATTTTTGGATACGTTGCAAATATTTACAGCCTGCAACAGGCATTGTTGTTATCTGGTTTACTATTTTTTATTTTGGGCGGATTTACACTTGTGTTTTTATTATTACTAATTTCTAAATCCAATAAATAACAGCCATAATTTAACTCAAAAAAAGTAAGCTTAAAACAACAAATACTCTTGTATTAACTTATGGTTGTTAATTGTTTCTTTAAAGCTGTACCAAAAAGGAGCGAATACAAATTACCTTTACTTAATTAAAGAAATTGGTAATTGATGACTAAAAAAATTCTGCTTAGCTTATTTGTTTTATTAATGGCTGCTGTAAGTATAGTTGCTTACAATTTTTATAAAAATGTAAAACAACCCGTTAGTAAAACTTCTTTTGAGGCAATTCCTCAAAATGCTGCGTTAATTATAAAAGAAAATAACTTTAACGCCCTTTACTCCAAGCTATCCTCTACCAATATTGTTTGGGAAGAGCTGATAAGCAATACTAATTCTGCTAAAAATATTAATGCTCAATTTAGGTATTTAGACTCCCTAATGGTTGGTCCTTTTAAACCTTTAGTTGTCAAAAAAACATTACTTGCTTCTTTACATCTTTCTGGTGCAAACGATTATGATTTTATCTTTTACATTCCATTACAGAACCAAATAACAGAAGAAAAACTCATCCAAAAAATAAAAACTGTTACCAAAAAAAATACGAGCCAAAGAGTTTATGATGGTGTAAATATATACACCTTGCCTACCAATGCAGGCAGTAAAATTTCGTTAACTTTTTACAAAAATACGTTAGCATTTAGTTACAGTACCGTTTTAATAGAAGATGTTATTCGACAATTAAATTCAGAAACAAGTTTAATTAATGATGTAGATTTTGCTCAACTTACAGCACACGCAGGGCAATCGGAAGATGGTAACATTTTAATTAATAACCAGCATTTTTCTAAAATTATTAATCAATACCTCAATAAATCTACCCGAAAGTATATGGATAAGTTTGATAATTACACAGGGTGGACAGAATTAGATGTTAATTTAAAATCGAACAACATTAGTTTAAACGGTTTTAGTTTTTCTAACGATAAAAGCAATCACACCTTAACGCTTTTTAAAAATCAAAAACCACAAGATTTAGATGCTATAGCAGTTACCCCTTACAATGCCGCTTTTATATTTCATTTTGGTTTAAGTAATTCTAAATTATTTTTTGATAACCGAAAACTCTCTTTAAAAAATACCAATCAGTTTTTTAATTATCAATCTTATTTAGATCAGCAATCAGAAAAATTTGGTATTGATTTAGAAGAAGAACTTATTGCAAATATTGGTAATGAACTAACTTTTATAGTTACCGAATCGCAAAATAATGACTTTACAAACAACAAGTTTGTGCTTTTTAAAATGAACGATTTTGAAAAAACAAAATCAGACTTGTTAGCTATTGGCAATAAAACCAATTTAACCCCTTTTTTACCTATTAAATTTAACAGTTACGAAATCAATAAAATCAACATCAATAATTTATTTAAAAACCTTTTAGGAAAACCTTTTATTAATCTTACAGAGCATTATTATACTTTTATAGATGATTATGTAATTTTTGGAAATTCTGAAAACGCTTTAAAAAGTTACTTAACAACAATAAACAACAACAAAACGTTAGAGAAAAACGATAATTTCAAATCCTTTTACGATAACCTTTCTTCTAGTAGCAACATCTTTATTTACAATAACATTTCAAGATCAAGTGAATTGTACAAACTCTTTTGTAAAGAAAATCTTATTCCTATAATTGATGAAAAAATTGATGTGCTAAGAAAATTTGAAGCCATTGCTATACAGATAAGCACAGAAAAAAAAGGACTTTACTACAATAATATTTATTTAAAATACAACCCTGTTTACAAAAAAGAAACAAGCTCTCTTTGGGAACTAGCATTAGATTCTGTAGCTACAAAAGCCCCCCAACTACTTGTTAATCATAAAACAAAATCTAAAGAAATATTTATACAAGATGATGCCAATAAAATTTATTTAATTAGCAATATTGGTAAAGTTATTTGGACTAAACAACTGCAAGAACCAATTTTAGGAAAAGTACACCAAATAGATGTTTACAAAAACAATAAATTGCAAATTCTGTTTAACACTGCTTCTAAAATTTATTTATTGGATAGAAACGGAAACAATGTAGAGAAATACCCAGTAAATTTATTAAGTAAAGCAACAAACGGAATTACACCTTTAGATTACGCACACAATAGAAATTATAGATTGCTTATAGGTTGCCAAAACAATATGGTTTATAATTATGATGTACATGGCGATTTGGTTAAAGGTTGGGAGTACAACTCTAAAGAAAGCTTTGCAAACAATAAAATTTGGCATTTTGTTATTGCTAATAAAGATTACATTGCTATACCCTTACATAATGGTAAGATAAAAGTAATACAACGAAATGGTAAAGATCGATTGAATTTAGAAAACACTTTTATTACTGATAACACAACATATTTAAAAGTTGGAAGCGAATTAGCTAAAACGTATTTCATTTCTACAGATACCTTAGGCAACATTGTTAAACTATTTTTTAATGATAAACAAGAAATTATTCAGCTAGAAAATTCTAAAAACAATAACACTTTTTCGTTTTTTGATTATGATAACAATAACACTAAAGATTTTATTTTAAGCTTTGATAACACCATAAAAATTGTTAACCAAGAGAAAAAAACACTTTACACAAATGAGTTTGAAAGCACTATTAAGCGACCTATCAAACAATTTTTATTATCTGATAAAACAGTTAAATTTGGTATAACTACAGCAAACGAAATTTATTTAATTAATGCTAAAGGAGAAATTGAAGATGGTTTTCCTTTGGCAGGCTCTACTCAGTTTTCTATTGCAGATATAAACAATGATAAAACAACCAACTTAGTTGTTGTTAATGGAAGTACTCTTTATACTTATAACTTAAAATAGCTATTATTAAGCATTTGATTTTCTCTTAAAAAAATGATAACTTCGTCTAACAACATGTTTTATATCACATTAAAGTATGATATAGAAACATGTTGGCGGTATTTAAATTATACAATATGATGAGAATCATGATTATGTTTGTGACTATTTGCTTGAGTATTTTCAGCGTTTATGGCCAAAATTTAATTATTAACCCAAGTGCTGAATCCGACCCCTTTGGTGCTGGAGGAGGCTGGGCTTCAGTTGTTACAGGAACTTCTTGTTACACAGGTTCTAATTGGCAAATTACGGGAAATCAGAATGGTTTTCCTGTTGCACAAAGTGGTACTATGTATTTTTACTCTGGGTGTGGCTCAATAAGTGGAGAGGCCTATCAGGATATTGATGTATCGGCAAACGCTATTCAAATTGATGCAGGATCTCAAACATTTACTTTCTCTGGATATACACAATCATATAATCAGAACCCTATAGATGGTGCTCGTATTATAGTTGAATATAGAAACGCATCATCACTGTTTTAGATTCTTATGATACTGGATCAACTCAAAATACTTTAGGGTGGGTTTTATATAACGACTCAAGAACTGCTGTAGTCGGTACTCGTACCATACGAATTAGATTATTATCTATCGCTAATAACGGATCTTCTGTTGACGGCTATTTCGATAACCTTTCTTTAACTACAAATATTCCATTACCTATAGAGTTACTAAATTTTACTGCAGTCTCAGCCAAGAATGGATTAGTAAATTTGAATTGGCAAACAGCATCAGAAGTAAATAATGATTATTTTACCATTGAACGATCCGAAAATACTTTGGATTGGGATGAAATAACTACGATTAATGGTGCGGGTAATTCATTTGTAAATCTGAGTTATTCTGCAACAGATTATCAGCCATATAATGGAACTTCCTATTATCGTTTAAAGCAAACTGACTTTGATGGGCAATTTGAATATTCTAAAATAAGAAGTGTCAATATTCAAGAATTACTAAACTCACAAATAGAAATATACCCTAACCCAGCAATTACTCAAATTATAATAAAAGGAAGTTCTAATGAGTTGGAAGAAATTGCTATTTACAATACACTAGGGCAAAATCTGACTTCATTAATTAAACAGGTTATAACTAATGAAAATCAATATGTTATTGATGTATCTAAATTGCATGCAGGGATGTACTATGTTAAAACAAAAACTATCACAAACAAGGTGTATAAGCAATAGCACCTTTCAGAATGCACTGCTTATACATTAATCGTTAGACGAACCAAATTAAAACATTTTTAACATCAGAAAATTATCTTTGCTCTAATACCGATTTTTAATAGTTGCAGGAATCGGGAGCAAATTCAGTTGGCTTACCTTTTCAAAGCACATCCTTTTTCGTTTTACTTAAAACAAGGTTTAAAAAAGTACTTTTTAAGATTTTATGTAGTTTATACTTATTTAACATTTTAACCCCATTTTAAAATAATAATAACACAAATATTGTGTTTTTTTGTTGTTAAATTGAAAAAAAGATAGAGCTGAAAAAATGTGGTTATTCTTAAAAATATCAAACACAAAAAAAACATTAAGCCTCTCTTTACTTTTTTTAGCAATTAGTCCTCTATTTTCTCAAATTAAAAAAGAAAACAAATTACTTATTGGGCGATTAGAACTTTCTGAAAAAAAATACAAAAGTGCCATCGAAAAATTTAATTATGTTATTAAAAATAACGAAGCTAATGATGAGCCTTTTTATTATAGAGGTATAGCAAAACTAGAGTTAGGAGATGTTATTGGTGCTGAAAAAGATTTGAGCGAAGCTATAAAACTAAAACCTAGAAACATTAATTATTATATTGTTAGAGCCTCTACCAGAAACCAATTATTAAATTACCAAGGTGCTTTTACTGATTTTAATAATGCTTTAAATATTGATTCTACCTATTCTGATATCTATTTAAATAGAGCGATTAGTTACCTTAATTTACAAGATTTTAGTAACGCAATAAAAGATTGCGAAAAAGCATTAAGCTATCATAATAAAAAAGAACTTTTATACCTGATTAAAGGCATGTCGGAACTTGGTTTAAAAAAGTATTACCAAGCCATTAATAGCTTTAACATTATTATTAAAAGTAATCCTAGAAAAGCAAATACCTATGCCAGAAGAGCAAGTGCATATTACTATTTAGCTGCTTATGATTCTGCCTTAACAGATGTAAATAAAGCACTCCATTTAGATGATAAAAGTAGCTATGCTTATTTTCAAAGGGCAATGATTTATGATAAGATTGAAAAAAAAGAAGCAGCTTTGAAAGACTTTAATAAAGTGTTAGAAATTTCGCCAAACTCTACATCTGCCTATTATAATAGAGCCTTAATTTATGCTGATAAAGAAGACTATAAAAAAGCATTAGTAGATTATAACAAGGTAGTATTATTAAGTCCAAAAAACATTTTAGCTTACTACAACAGAGCCTTGCTTTTTCAGCGCTTAAAAAAGATTAACCAAGCCCGAAAAGATGTAGAAAAAGTAATAGAAATTTACCCAGATTTTGTTGATGCTTACAAACTAAGAGCCTCTTTAAAACAACAAATAGGAGATTATATTGGTGCTAACCAAGATAAACAAACCGCAGAAATTATTAACAGTTCTAAAATTGATATTACAGACAGTTTAAAAAGGCATGAAGAACTTAACATAGCTAAAGTAACTTCTTTTAGCGGCAACAACGATAATAAAAATGTTACGCAAATCACCAATAATGAAATTGCCTTAGTAAGTCCTTATTACATTAGCTTATTAGCATCTTCGGGGCATAAAAGAATAATAGATTCTTGGAACAAAAAAAACAATTCTTTTTCGGCATATTTTCTTTTAAATGCTGATAATAATGAAATAAATGAAAGCCTTAAACAAAAAAAACTTGATGATTTAAACGAAAAAATAACTGCCAATTTTAATAATGCAGAGCTGTTTTTAAAACGAGCTATTGTTTATGCTTCTATGGGTTATTATGATAGAGCAATTCTCAACTTTAATAAATCGTTGCATTTAGATCCTGACAATTACATGGCTTATTTTGGAAAAGCCAACATGCTTTATCAATTTATTAATCAATCCGAAGAAAGTAGTTACACTTTAAGTATGGTTATAAAAGATTATGATAAATGTATAGAGCTTAACCCTAATTTTGCGTATGCTTATTTTAATAGAGCGTATTTAAAATTTCAAAATGAAAATTATATTGGAGCAATAGAAGATTATAGTGAGGCTATAAATCGTTCTCCTTCATTTGCCGAAGCATATTTAAACAGGGCATTAATTTTATTAATACTAGAAAACAACGAGCAAGCCTGTAAAGACTTAAGTAAAGCTGGCGAGTTAGGGATGATTAAAGGTTACTCTTTAATAAGTAAGTATTGTAATAAGTAAATACGTTATTGTGAGGCACAAAGCAATTTGAATGCAGTTACTTTAGTTTCTATAAATGTTTTAGCCACGAATACACGAATACACGAATCAATTGTGTATTATTTCACTAGGCATTTCACGAAGCAGACTTTCAGTCTGCGAATTAAAACTATGGATTTTCTATCCATAGTGGTTTATTTTGATAAAGATAAAAAATGCAAAATGGCTAATTTATAAGCGTTTAGCCCTAAACCGCTAATAACTCCAACACAGTTTTTTGCCATTAATGATTGATGCCTGTAATCTTCTCTGGCATAAACGTTAGAAATATGTACTTCAATTGCAGGTGTTTCAATTCCGGCAATAGCATCTCCAATACCAATAGATGTATGTGTGTAAGCTCCTGCATTTATAACAATGGCATCATAGCTAAAACCAACTTCATGTAATTTATTAATGATTTCGCCCTCTACATTACTTTGGTAATATTCAAAATCAATTTCAGAAAACTCATTTTGAAGCGTTAAAAAATAATCTTCAAAAGAATTTTCTCCATAAATGGAAGTTTCTCGTTTACCGAGTAAATTCAAATTAGGTCCGTTGATAATTAAAATTTGCATAATAAAATTTCTGAACGACAAAGATATATATTTGTTGTTAATATTATACGTCATTGCGAATGCAGTGAAACGAAATGAAGCAA
Organism: Vicingaceae bacterium; assembly: GCA_049608005.1. GTDB lineage: Bacteria > Bacteroidota > Bacteroidia > Flavobacteriales_E > Vicingaceae. The sequence continues at coordinate 2,474 of JBMYXB010000083.1, read as the reverse complement.
TCTCATAAAACAAACCAGATTGCTTCGCTTCCTTTTGGCTCCGCTCAAGGAGCACTCGCAATGAGAACTTGTTTTATATGAACTGGACTTCGACCATAAAAGGATTTAAAAATTATTTGCAACTAGAGTTATCATTATCTGATAATTCTATTCAAGCATATTTGCGTGATGTAGAAAAATTTGTACAGTATTTAGAACTCAGAGCGTTAGATATACCTCCAGAAAAAGTAGAACAATTATACATTGAAGAATTTTTGCAATGGGTAAGTGAAATAGGATTAAATGCCAGATCTCAAGCAAGAATTTTATCAGGATTAAAAGCTTTTTACAAATACCTTTTAATGGAAGATGTTATTGAAGTAGCTCCAACCGAATTATTAGAATCTCCTAAAATTGGCAGAAAATTACCTGAAGTTTTAAGCATAGATGAAATTAATGAAATAATAAATGCTGTTGATTTAAGTAAAGATGAAGGAGAGCGAAATAAAGCGATGCTCGAAACTTTATACAGTTGTGGCTTACGTGTTACCGAATTAATAAACCTCAGAATTTCTAAATTAATGTTAGCCGAAGGTTTTGTTGTTGTAATAGGAAAAGGAGATAAAGAACGGATAACACCTATTGGTAGTGTGGCAATCAAACACATTAGAACTTATGTAAATACTAAGCGTAATCAGATGTCTAACATTGATAAAGAAAGTGAAGATATTTTGTTCTTAAATAGAAGAGGTAAACAGTTAACTCGCGTAATGATTTTTACCATCATAAAACAATTAGCAGAAAAAGCTGAAATAAAAAAAACCGTTAGCCCTCATACATTTAGGCATTCTTTTGCAACCCATTTAGTAGAGGGAGGAGCAGATTTAAGAGCAGTACAAGAAATGTTAGGACACGAATCGATTACCACTACAGAAATTTATACCCATTTAGACAGAAAATATTTAAGGCAAGCAATTTTAGATTTTCATCCAAGAGCAAATTAATTTTTGTTATTTTTAATCTTATTAATTTTTTTTAATGATTAATCAAGAAATTATAGATAAAAAGTGCCTTAAAGAATGGGTTAGTGTTGTAAGTAAATACAATAAAATTACGCTATGGGTGGCTGTTGTATTTAATTTGTTATTTTTTATAACTGACTATATTAACATCAATAATTTTTGGCAAGAATTTTTAATCTTTAGAGTTTCAGTTTCTTTGATTTGTTTAATAGTTGTTTTATTTCATAAACAATTAAAAATACACATTCAGTTATTAGCTGTAATACCTGTTTTGCTAATATCTATACAAAACGCTTATATGTGGAGTGTTATGGATGTAGAGCATTTACAAAAACATACCTTAGCTTATGCAACGTTGTTTGTTGGCTCCGGAATGTTTGTTTTTTACCATGTTTATTATTCCGTTTTAATAGTTGTAATTAGTTTAATTGCAAACATTTTTTTCTTTTATTTTAATAGTAATTTATTGTTAGAAGAAGTATTGGTAAATGGAGGACTGCTTACGCTTTCGGTAGCTATATTTTCTATTTTATTAATAAGAATGCGTTTTAGTTTAACTAAAAAAGAATTATTTGCACGTTTTGCTTTAGAAGCTTCAAAACAAGAAGTAGAGACCCAAAACATTGAAATACTCGATAGTATTAATTATGCTAAAAGATTACAAGATGCTCTTATCCCTCCTGTAGAAGTGTTTAAAAAAATATTACCAAACTCTTTTGTGTTGTTTAAACCTAAAGATATTGTTAGTGGAGATTTTTATTGGGTTAGTGAACTTACAACCACCAAAAATAATGGAGATGATAACGAAAAACTAGTAGTTTTTAGTGTAGCTGATTGCACAGGGCATGGTGTTCCTGGTGCATTTTTAAGTTTAATAGGACTTAAAATTTTAAATCAATCATTAGAGCAACAAAATATAAATTCGCCAGCAGATGCTTTAGATTATTTAAACAAAGAAGTTTGTAAAACAACCAATAAGCACGCTAATTCTGAAAACGTTATAAGAGATGGAATGGATGTGGCATTTTGTGCAATAAACTTTAAAACATTGATGCTAACATTTTCTGGAGCAAAAAATCCAGTTTATATAGTACGTAATAATAGTTTACACGAAATAAAAGGAAACCGACATGCTATAGGTTATTCCGAAAATCAAGCTCCATTTGTTAATCATCAATATCAATTAGAAAAAAATGACATGTTATATATTTTTTCTGATGGTTATGCAGATCAATTTGGAGGGCCAGAGGGAAAAAAAATAAAGTATAAATCTTTTAGAGAGGAATTAATTAAAAATGCAAACGCCCCAGTTGATGAACAAAAAGATAAGCTAAATCTGAAATTTGAAAACTGGAAATCTGGTTTAGAACAATTAGACGATGTTTGTGTTATAGGCGTCAGAATATAGCACAAACGAGTCAGCCTGTCCCGAACTTGTTTCGGGAATGTTTGTGTTATAGGCGTTAGAATATA
>JBMYXB010000082.1:0-10654 GCA_049608005.1 Vicingaceae bacterium | reverse complement strand
TGATATAAAAAACGTAGAATACGGATTAGAAAAAATATTTGAAGGAGCACAAGATTTCTTGCCACTGTTAGGAACCGATTATGTAGAGTTTTATGTAGGCAATGCAAAACAAGCTGCACACTTTTACAAAACAGCATTTGGATTTCAATCTTATGCGTATAGAGGTTTAGAAACTGGAGACAAGGAAACGGTTTCTTATGTACTGGTGCAAGATAAAATTAAATTGGTTTTAACAACTCCGTTAAATTCTAAAAACCCAATTAACGATCATATTGTAAAACATGGTGATGGAGTTAAAGTAGTTGCTCTTTGGGTTGATGATGCCAGAAAAGCGTATGAAGAAACAACTTCTAGAGGTGCAAAATCTTATATGGAACCAACTGTAGAAACTGATGAAAACGGTGAAGTTGTAAGAGCTGGAATTTACACTTACGGAGAAACAGTACACATGTTTGTAGAGCGTAAAAACTACAAAGGAACTTTTTTACCAGGTTTTGTAAAGTGGGAATCTGATTACAACCCAGAGCCTTGTGGATTGAAATTTATTGATCACATGGTTGGTAATGTTGGCTGGAATCAAATGGATGTATGGGTAAAATGGTATGAAGATGTAATGGGGTTTGAAAATTTCCTTTCATTTGATGATAAACAAATTCATACAGAATACTCAGCATTAATGAGTAAGGTAATGAGTAATGGAAATGGAAGAATTAAGTTTCCTATAAATGAACCTGCAAAAGCAGCTAAAAAATCTCAAATTGAAGAGTATTTAGACTTTTATGAAGGTTCTGGAGTGCAGCACATTGCAGTTGCAACCAATGATATAATTGATACTGTAGCTAAATTAAGATCAAGAGGAGTTGAGTTTTTAAGTACACCTCCCGAAGAATATTATAGAGCTGTACCAGGAAGGTTAGAGGAACATAGTCATGAGCTGAAAGAAGATATTGAAACGTTAATGAGCTTAGGTATAATGATTGATGCTGATGAAGAAGGGTACTTATTACAAATCTTTACAAAACCAGTAGAAGACAGACCGACTTTGTTTTTTGAAATTATTCAAAGAATGGGAGCAAGAGGTTTTGGGGCAGGTAACTTTAAAGCTTTGTTTGAATCTATTGAGAGAGAACAAGAAAAAAGAGGAACTTTATAAAAAAAATAAAATCGGAGTTTAATCGCTCCGATTTTTTTATATCTTTATCCCAATAAAAATTAAGAATTATGGCAAAGAGTAAATTAATAGCATTAGGAATTTTAGCAGTTATTGCTTTTACATTTTTTCAATGGGCTTTCATTGATTTTACTGTAGAATCTCAATTATTACAAGCACTATCTATGGCTGTAGTAATTATAGGATCTATTGTATCTGTAATACTTTTTAACAAAGGAGAATCTTCTCATTAGTTAATACCTAATCATAAAAAAAGGGAATCAAATTAAATTTGATTCCCTTTTTTTATGATTAGACAAACATGTAAGTTTATTCTGGCCAACTTGGAGTATCTTCATTGCTCCATAAAACGCCCCATTGAATTTCAGATAAGTTACCATCTTCAAACCATAAATTTAAACTAGCTCTTAAAAAACTAATTAGTTTTTGATCAATTCCTTCATCCGATAAATCATCCAATTCGTTTTCTCCTAACTCATCAGCATCAATAAATTTCATTACTTCATCCATGCTTTTTCCAATCAATTGCTCACCGTTATAAATACTTTCTGGTGAGCTTATAGAAATTGTAGTTAACCTCCAATTGTCTTCCTCATCAAAAGATAAAGAAAATTCATGGTCATCATAATGCCAAGCTTCAGTTAAATAACCATCTTCCTCGCCAGATGCATTAAATGTATCAACCTCAGTAGGTTCACCCAATAAGTGTTTAATTTTTTCTTTTGTATCTCCAAAAGTAATGTCACCCAAACCATTACCAATTTTAATATCTTTAATATTTACGTTCATTTTTTTTCTTTTTTTTGAATAAGATATTCAATAATTATTTACAAGCTTAGTCTCTTATATAATTCCTAATTTCTTTTTAATGTTTGCAGGTATTGCATCTTTATGAATTTGGATATTCATTGTTTTGTACTTTACATAAGGAAAAGACGCATAAAAATAACCATCCAAATCGTTGTGTTTAAGTCCCCAAGAATTTTTAACAATAAAATACTTTGTTCCTTTTTGATCTTTAACTAAACCGGTAACATGCATTCCATGGTCATCAGTTGTTGTTTGATTATCAAAACCAATCTGTCTCATTTCTTGTGTAATTTCTTTCTCTTTTACAGGTTCATCAAAACAATTAGCAATTTTTTCTGCACCAGCATCGCTAAAGTTTTTGTTGTCTTTTCCTTTAACTTTTATAGTGTTTTCATCTTCCGGAACAATAGCTAGTCCATTTTTAAACGAAAATCCTTTTTCCGAAACATCAGCTCCCCAAGCAAAAGTATATCCATTTTTTAAGCTTTCTTCCATTACTTCCATAAACTCATCTAAAGGTAAATTGTATGAAGAACGCATTGCCCAATTATCTGGCACTTCAATAACATAGCTAGAATAGAAAGGGTGGTGAGTATAAGAAGTTAAAGAAACGTAGTCGCTCATGTCTAAACCTAAATGTTTAGCATAACTTTTTGGGTTGTATTCTTTCCCATCAACATCAAATTTAAAATCTTCAGTTTTTTCAGGAATATCACCCAAGTAAGCATCAACAACCCCCATGTAAGCTTTTTTCCAGCTAGGAGTTAACTTTTTTCCTTGAGGTTTTTTAGCCAATACCTTAACCATAGATGATAACATTTGGTTCATTTCACTATGGTTGTGGTTTTCTTCGCCATATTCCAAACCTTTATAAGCACTCATAGGCACAATTCCGTAACGCTCAATTACCCAAGGAATATCATGAAACGCTCCTCCAGCACCAAAGTTAAAATTACCATACATTCGTAAATAATTTTCTGCTTTACCTAAATAAGCATTTCTAACAATGTACATGGGAGCTAATTCTACCTTCTTACCACCAGTTCTTAGTATTTCAGATTCAAAAAACGAAAGTGAAGAAAAACTCCAACAAGTTCCTGTTCTGTTTTGGTTTTTTACACCTGTAGCATCGTTATCAGCAATTATATCAAAATAATAATGACCACCAATTTTGTTTTTAATCGTATCGTTAAGTGCATTTTCTTTAGGTAAATTAACTTTTGCAATGTCAGTATTTTGAGCAAACAAAATACCTGCTGTAAAAAGAATAGATAGTGTTAGTGTTATATTTTTCATAGTTTAAATTTTAGTTTAATTATATTTTTTTTATTAGGGCGTTTAAACGTGCTATTCACTGTATCTTTTTTCTGATTAGTAACACTCCAAGAGTTATATTTGAGCGAGTATAAACTCTTGGAGTGTTTAAAAAGAAAAAAGGATGCCGTTGCTATCACTAACGCAAATTTACAAAGCTTTTTTCCAACAACGTTTTCTTTTGTGTTGTATGTTCTCGTAATTTTTCCAATTTTGAATTACCTTTTGGTTGGTTTCAAAAATACCTGTTGTTTCCATTTCGGTAACACCATATTTTTCCATTACCTCATGTAATTCATAAAATAAAACAGCGGTAACACCTTTAGCTTGATATTTTGGTAAAATTCCTGTTAACATTAAATCAATAACCTTAGGACTTTTTAAAGCCTTTTTAAGGTGGTACCATCCAAAAGGAAACAAGCTTCCGTTGGCTTTTTGTAATCCTTCAGATAAAGATGGTAAACCAACAATAAATGCAATTAAATTCTCCTCTTCATCAAATACCAATTTAACAAACTCAGGGTTTAATAACATTAGGTAACGCCCAATGTAGTACTTAATCATTTCTTCATCTAAATGAACAACGCTAAATAAATCAGCAAAAGATTCATTTAAAATTTCAAACAATTGAGGGCCATAAGCTTGTAATTCAGAAGATTTAGAAAAACTTTTTACAGATAAATTGCTTCGTTTTTTAACAATTTGTGCTCCTCTTTTTGCTTTTTCGGGCATTCCTTCTAAAAACAAACGAAACTCAACCCAATCAATTTCTTTTTCGTAACCTAACTTTACTAAGTGCTCTTTATAGTAAGCGTGATGGTATTCTGAAGCTGCTGAGGGTAGATGATCAAAACCTTCAACCAACATTCCTTGATGATCTAAGTTGGTAAATCCTAAAGGTCCTTGAACCTCAGTCATTCCTTTTTCTTTCAACCATTTTTCAGCAGTATCCAACAATGCTTTAGAAACTTCGGCATCATCAAAAAACTCTGTTCTACTAAAACGACCAACTTTAGTGTTCGTTTTTTCGTTGTACATCTTGTTAATTATTCCACCAATTCTACCTACACGTTTTCCATCTTTATAGGCCACCCAAAATTTTGCCTCACAAAAACGAAAAGCAGGATTGTGAGCTGCTTGTAATGCTTTGGCTTCATCTTTTTTTAATGGAGGAACCCAGTAGCTGCTTCCTTTATAAATATCAAATTGTACATTTACAAAGTCTTTAAAACCTTTAGCATCTGTTACTTCTTTAACTTCAATAGCCATCTTTTATACTTAATAAGTTTACTTCTTCACAAAAAAAATAGTTTTCTATTCTTTCTCCATTTTAATTAATTGCTCATCAATAACAATGGTGTCAATTAATTTTTCAAAATCTCTTAAATCTTTTGGTCCGCCATAACGGTCAAAAATTTTCTTTTTATTGCCTTTATAAATAACAAATAAAGATACAGCAGGTATATCTGTTACTTTTCCGTTATACTTATTTTCCATTTCAAATAAACCAATACTTTCTATTTGTTTTTTAATTTTAGAAAGTTGTTTAGCAGAAAGTTGTTTTTTGTAGAAACCTATTTTTTCGGTAAAATCAAACCCTTCATAAGTAACTTTTCCGTTATTCATGATGGTAATTTTATAATTAGGGCATTTTCCTAAACAGGGAGTTCTTTCCATGCTTAAGAATAAAGTTGCTTTATTAGCAGTGCTTTCTAAAGATTTTGCATCTGTGCTTATAACAGTATTACTTGTTGTTTCACCTTGTTTACACGAAAGTAAAATGGTTAAGAATGCTATTAAAATAAACCACTTCATTAGATATTATTTCTTTTTACGTTGTTCTTGGAGAGCTTGTGCATCTTTCATTCTTTTTTCAAGTTTTGCACCAAAACTAGATTTTTTCTTTTTCTTGGTTTTGTTTGCTTGTATCTTAGCTTTTAATTTAGCTTCATCAACAATCCAAGTTCTAATAGCATACTGCTGCCCGATAGTAATAAGATTGGCAATTAAATAGTATAAACTTAAACCAGATGCATAGCTGTTAAAAAAGAACAACATCATTACTGGCATTAAGTAGGTCATTATTTTCATCTGGCTTGCCATTGCACCTCCATCAGCCCCCCCCATGCCAGTAGTCATTTGACTATTTGCTTTGGTATAAAAAATCATAGAAATTGCCATCATTAATGTAAATAAACTGATGTGATCTCCATACATTGGAATGTTAAATCCTAAATCATAAATAGAATCATAAGTTGATAAATCCTCTGCCCACAAAAAGCTTTTTTGTCTTAAATCGAAAGTAGCAGGGAAAAAACGGAACAATGCAAACAAAATTGGCATTTGTATTAACATCGGAATACATCCTGCTAAAGGATTAACACCTGTTTGTCGGTACAATGCCATAGTAGCTTGTTGTTGCTTCATTTTATCGTTACCATTCTTTTCTTTTAATGCTTCAATTTCGGGTTTTAACACCTTCATTTTTGCACTACTCAAATAAGTTTTCCATGTAATAGGAAAGAGTAGGGATTTAATAATTATGGTAAGTAATAAAATAACAATACCAATAGAAATTCCAAATCCATTAACAAAATTAAAAACTGGGCGTATTAAGATGTGGTTAACCCAACCAAAAATTCCCCAACCATAATCTAAACTTTCATCTAAACCAATTCCAACAGCCTTTAAATCATCATGCCTGTTAGGTCCAAAATAATATTGCATAGCAAATTTTTCGTTGTTACCACCATCAAAAGGAATGGTAATATTGGCTTTCATACCTTGTACATAATTTGGTGATGACCCTTCAGCTAACTCTAAGGTTTCAATATCTGTATCCGATTCAAAAGGTTTTTCTGTTGCAATTAAAGTAGTGTTAAAATATTGCTGTTTAAACATGATCCAATCAACATCGGTTTCCATGTTTTCTTTTTCATACTTCGTTTCAAAAATATAGTCAGATTCGCCAGTATTGTATTTGTAATAAATGGTACTTTTTTGTTGTTGATTTTGAATTGTTTTTTCTTGGTTTGGCGTAAACATACTCCAGTTAACATAGTATGGAAAGCCTCTTGAAACTACATCGTTAAAACCTACAGAATTTAATTCAAAATCAACTAGATAAGAATTTCCTTTTAAGGTGTACTTGTATTCTAAGTATTTGTCTTTAGAACCATAATACAATTTCATAGAAATACTTTTGCTACTTTCTCCTTCAACTTTAGCACTTTCATCTAAAGTTTCAAAAAATAAATTTTCGGTATTTACAACTCTAGTTCCGCCAATGCCATCATTAGTAGTTAACTCAATATTAAAACGAGAAGAATCTTCATGAAAAAGGAATAACGGAAGAGAATCATAAGTTTGAAATTCTTTTAACTGTACAGTACTAACTCTACCACCTTTATTTGTTAGAGTAACTTTAATGTTTTCATTTTCTAAAACAAATTCTTTTTGCTCTCCAGTTGTTGCATTAGCAAAATTACCGTATTTCACTAGCGTTTCTATGTTTTTAATAGAATCTAAACTGTTTAAAGCTAAGCTGTCAGTAATGTTTTCTAATGAAACAGCATTTGTGTCAGTTGTATTGGCTGCTATAGTCGTAGTGTTGCCTTTTTCAACCTGCTCTTGTTTAGCTTTAGCTTGTTTTTCTTGTTCAGCTTGTGCTTTTAACTCCTCATCTGTTGGGGCAGTCATATAACTAAAAACTAAAAGTATAGCTCCTATTAATACTAATCCAATTAAAGAGTTTTTATCAAATCCTTTTGCGCTCATTTTAAATAATATCTATAAAATTGATGGGGTTATTTTAGTTGTTTACAGTTTCTAAATGTTGTTTTTTTATTAAAGTACTTGCTTTAATAAAGTTAACAAATAAAGGGTGTGGGTTAATTACAGTACTTTTATATTCAGGGTGAAATTGTACACCAACAAACCAAGGGTGGTCTTCAATTTCTACAATTTCTACTAAATTATTGTCAGGGTTTATTCCTGTTGCTTTCATACCTGCAGCAATGTATGCTTCTCGGTATTTGTTGTTAAATTCATATCTATGTCTGTGTCTTTCAGAAATAGCTGTTTCTTCGTAAGCATTGTAAACATTAGAGTTTTCAGTTATTGTACAAGGGTAAGCTCCTAAACGCATAGTACCGCCTTTGTTGGTAACATCGCGCTGATCTTCCATAAGGTAAATTACAGGGTTGTTAGTGTTTACTTCCATTTCAGTAGAGTGAGCATCAGTATGATTTAGTACATTTCTGGCAAATTCAATAACTGCTGCTTGCATTCCTAAACAAATACCAAAAAAAGGTACTTTGTTTTCTCGAGCATATTTAATGGTAGCAATTTTTCCTTCAATACCTCTTTCCCCAAAACCTGGAGCAACTAAAATTCCATCTAAATGAGCTAATTTTTTAGCTGCATTATCATTATTAACACCTTCAGAATGAATCCAGTGAATATCTACTTTAGTTTCGTTACTTGCTCCAGCATGTATAATTGCTTCGGCAATAGACTTGTAAGAATCTTTTAATTCGATGTATTTACCAACTAAACCAATTGAAACTTTGTTTTTGGGTTGTTGTATTTTTCCTAAAACTTCGTTCCATGCAGTTAATAGTGGTTCTTCTTTATGATCTAATGCTAATTTATCTAAAACAACTTTGTCTAAACCTTCTTCTTTCATAAGGTTAGGAACGTCATAAATACTTGATGCATCTATTGCTTGTATTACTGCTTCGGGAGCAATGTTACAGAATAAAGCTACTTTTTCTTTAACGCCTGCTGTTAGTTTATGTTCTGTTCTTAAAGCTAAAATATCTGGCTGAACCCCAGATTCTAATAATTGTTTAACAGAGTGTTGTGTAGGTTTTGTTTTTAACTCGCCACTAGCAGCCAAAAATGGTACTAAGGTTAAATGTAAAACAATACAATCGAAATTGGGTTCCCATTTTAACTGACGAACAGCTTCAACATAAGGTAATGATTCTATATCTCCAACAGTACCACCAATTTCAGTAATAACAATATCATATTTACCAGTTTCACCTAGTAATTTTATTCTTCTTTTAATTTCATCTGTAACATGAGGTATAATTTGTACCGTTTTACCTAAATATGCCCCTTCACGTTCTTTATTAATTACGTGTTGGTAAATTCTACCAGTAGTTACATTATTTGCTTGTGATGTGTTTACATTTAAAAAACGCTCGTAATGTCCTAAATCTAAGTCTGTTTCAGCACCATCATCAGTAACAAAACATTCTCCATGTTCATAAGGGTTTAGCGTTCCTGGATCAACGTTAATGTACGGATCTAATTTTTGAATGGTAACAGAATAGCCTCTGGCTTGTAAAAGCTTAGCTAAAGAAGCTGCAATTATTCCTTTTCCTAATGAAGAAGTAACCCCTCCTGTTACAAAAATATACTTAGTTGATGATGCCATTCAATAATTTTTGAAAAAATACGGTGCAAAGGTATAAATATTATAGGGTTTAAAGGGAGTTAGAAACAAGTTTATTTTAGAAAAAAATCAGCCATAAAATGTTTGCTTTTAAGGGGGGTAATATTTGAATTAACGAATGTTATTTTTTGTTGATAAAGTAAATTCCAACTAAAGTGATTAATGCACTAATTACTTGGTTTATACTCAATGTTTCGCCATCAAATAATCCCCAAAAAATTGCAACAATGGGTATCAAATAGGTTACACTTGTGGCAAAAATGGTGGTGGTGGTTTTTATAAGCATGTTAAAAACAATAATAGCCAAAGCTGTTCCTAAAATTGCTAAAATTGAGATGTAAATTAATGCTACAAAAGATGCAGGATTATTTATGGTTACTGCTACAAAATTAGTAGTAAGTAAATATATTATAGCAAAAGGGCCAATGCTTAAAAATGAAAGTGCAGCAATATGAATTGAATTTATTTCTTTTAAATATGTTTTAATAACATTTACAGATAGGGCGTAGCACACTGTTGCTAAAACAATTAAAAGCGTGTAATAAAAGTTAGAATTTTCGGTAGGTAAACCATTAGAAAATATTAAACCACAGGCACCAACTAATCCTAAAAATATTCCTAATACTTGTGTTTTTACAGGTTTGGTGTTAAAAAGAATTACGCCAAAAATTAAAGAAAAAATAGGTACTAAAGAGTTGAGCATACCAGTTAAGGAGCTGGCAACTTCGGTTTGGGCAAAAGTAAATAGGAATGCAGGAATTCCATTTCCAATTACACCAGCAAATACCAAATATTTCCAATCTTTTAACTTAACTTTTTTAACAAACTTTATTGCAAAAGGAGCCAATACAATAAAAGCTAAACTAACTCTTAAAGCGGCAACTATATTTGGCGAATAAACAACCAGTCCTTTTTTCATTAAAATAAAAGAGCTGCCCCAAATTATTGCTAAAAATAGCAAGGTAATCCATTGCCACACGTTTTTATTTAAATCGAAGAATTTCATGTTGAAAAATAAGGTGCAAAAGTAATTACAATTCTATTAGTTTTATTTATTAATTTTGAGCTATGATTAAAGCAAAAAAAATATTCGGAATTGTATTGGCTGCTACAATTATTTCATCATGTGGAAGTACAGCAGAACCTACAGAAACAACTTCTATTGAAGTATCTACAGAAAATTTAACAGTTGCAGATTATGCCATTGAAGGAATGGTTTGTGCAATGGGTTGTGCTGCAACTATAGAAAAAGATGTTGCTGATATAGCAGGTGTAGTAAATTCTGAAGTAGATTACGAAGCAGGAAAAGCTCATTTTGAGTTTGATGCTGCTGTAGTTACAGAAAAAGAAATTATTGCAAAAATTGAAAGTATTGCAGATGGGCAATATAAAGTTAACGAATGGGTAGAAACTGAAAAAGTTGATAAAGAATCTGAATCAGAAGAGATTGAAACTTCAGAAACTGAAGAAGAAGGACTTGTTAAAGTGAGCTTACCTAGTTTTAAAATTCCAAATTTATTTACTTTACTATTGGATCAAATTTAATTTGAATTAAGATATTTTATAAATATAAAGCGATGTTTTTACATCGCTTTTTTTTGAATCAAAAATGCTAAAAAACAATCCTCACAAACCTGTAATTATTTGGCTGTTAACTGGCTGTGTTTTAATTTTTTTAATGGTGGTTATTGGAGGTATAACAAGGTTAACAAATTCTGGTTTATCTATGGTAGATTGGAAATTAATTATGGGGGCAATTCCACCATTAAATGAACAAGATTGGATAGCAACATTCAATAAATACAAGCAATTTCCAGAATATAAAGAGGTTAATTTTCATTTTACCTTACAAGAGTTTAAAGCAATATTTTTTTGGGAGTATTTACATCGCTTAA
>JBMYXB010000081.1:0-10854 GCA_049608005.1 Vicingaceae bacterium | reverse complement strand
GGCTGTTTGTCCTGCTAATTTTTTTAGTGGGTTCGACATAAACTAGTTTTAAGTCTAAAGGTTTTAAAGTACAAAGTCTAAAAGAAGTTACACTTTAAAACCTTTAGACTTTCTAACTTTTAACTATTTGAATGTTGCTTTTCTTTTTTCTATAAATGCAGTTGTTCCTTCTTTAAAATCTTCGGTTCCAAAACATTTTCCAAATTCTTCAATTTCTGTATTAAAACCATTAACTCCATCCGTATAACCTGCATTTACAGCTCTTATTGCACTAGCTATTGCAGCAGGTGAATTTTTAACAATCTTTAACGCTATTTTTTTACAAGCATCAACTAATTCTTCTTGTGAGGTAACATGGTTTACTAACCCTGCATTTAAAGCCTCATCTGCCGAAAGCATTTTTGCAGTTACAATCATTTCCATAGCTCTGCCTTTGCCTACTAATTGAGCTAAACGTTGTGTACCTCCATAACCAGGAATAACGCCTAAAGTAACTTCTGGTAAGCCCATTTTTGCATTATCTGATGCTAATCTAAAATGACAACTCATAGCTAATTCTAATCCTCCGCCTAAAGCAAAACCATTTATAGCTCCAATTACTGGTGTGTTTAAATTGCTTACTAAATCAAATAGGCTTTGGTGTCCTTTTGCTGCCAGCTCCCTTCCTTGTGCTTCGTTAAACTGATAAAATTCTTTAATATCTGCTCCAGCTACAAAAGCTTTTGTTTCTGAACCAGTTATGATAATTGCTTTAACGTTTTTATCTGCTTCTAGTGTTTTAAACTCATTGCCTAATTCTGCAATTGTTTCAGCGTTTAAAGCGTTTAATTGTTTTGGTCTATTGATTGTTATAACAGCAATGTTTTCTTCTGTTTTAACTAATATATTGTTGTAGCTCATTTTTTAATTTTTTTAAGATAAAACAAATATAACTGTTACGCTCTTTTTGACGATACGCATAACGAATAGTTCTAAAGGTTAGGTGTTGAAAACTCTTGGTGTAATAAAAGGGGTTAATTTAATACTTCTTCTAAAATTTCTAATGTTTTTAAATTATCGAAATTGCTTAAATGCAAACTGTAATAATTTAAAAGTGCTCTTAAAAGTGTTTTTCGCTCTTTTTTATTGATGTTGAGGTGTTCTATCTTATCATAACTGGTGCTAAATAATTGAAATAACAATAAAGAATGAGGAGGCTCAATAAATGCTTTATGGTACGGAAGTAGGTTTACAAAGCAACCTTCTTGAAAATCAAAATATTTAGGAATTGTTTCGATATCAAAATCTATTTGAGGATAAAACCCAAGGTGTTTACTTAAGTGAGCTAAAAATAGAATATGAAAATTTTCAGCACCAACATTAACAAGATCTAATGCTTGAATTGCATGATTTAAAAAATTGTATAAGTGCGAATTGGCTTCTTCTTCTTTGATGGATTTGTATAAAATTTCGGCAATAAAAAACGCAATGGTTGATTTTTTTATATCAAAAGGGATGGTAGTAAACGGAATTTCTAAATCAATGTTTTTTACTCGGTGTAACCCTTTATTTTCTTTTTGATTGGCATCAATTTCTACCAAAGAAAGTGGTTGAAGGTAAGCTGCTTTGTTTTTTGATTTTTTATTTCTTACACCATTTATAATATATGATTGTAGCCCGTAGTTTTGGGTGTAAATTTTAGCAATTACACTTTTTTCTGAATATTTAAAATGATGTATTACAATGCCCTTGGTGGTACTGAGCATCTGTTAATGAATAAATAAAATCTTTGCTACAGCTTTTAATTCTCCTTCAGGACTTCCGTTAAAAACGATATAAACACCTGTTTGTACTTTGTTGCCATTAAAATCTTTCCCATCCCAAACAGCTTGCCCTCCAAACGATGTTGTTTGGTAAACAATGTTTCCGCTTATGTCAGTAATTCTAACATCAGTATCTTTAACCAAACCTCTTATACCTATTGTGCCAGTAAAATCTGGTTTTACAGGGTTAGGGAAAACAAAAACATCATCAAAATCAGTGTCTGCATCAGTAGCAGTTCCTCTATAAGATAAAATGCCTTTTTCTGTTCCAAAATAAATTTCACCAGTTTTTGGGTCAATTACAATATCAAAAATAGTGTTAGAAAAAAGAGGACTGTTATTTTCTGTAAAATGTTCAATTTCTTCCGTTCCATCTTCGCTCATTAAATAAACCCCAGAGTTTTGTGTGCCTATCCATTTACGATTAGCACCATCTATTTTTATAACCGTAACAATTTCTGTTTCTAATAATTTTTGTGTTTGTCCATCTTGTTGTAAAAAAATATGCTCGGCAACAACATTTTCATTAAATACTGATGCAGTATTGTAAATAACTGCTACACCTTTATCAGTACCTAACCATATTTCACCATCTTGGTCTTCAACAATACACTCAATTGAAGCTCCAGGAGTGTTTGTGATTTTCACATAAGCATCATCACTTACATTATCTAAAGTGTTGTTATCATCAAAAACGATTAATCCCTTAGTTTCAGAGTTAACAATCCATTTATAATTATTTTGATCTATTATAAGGTCATGAAACTCATCTTGCAGGGTTGCATAATCAGAAAAATCATAACTAAACCAATTATTATTACTTGTTTTAACAGCTAAAATATTAGTTGTAAAAGAATTTAGTACCCACAAATTGTTGTCCTCATCAAACTGCAGTGGTCCAGTAACCGTAATGCTCCCTGTACTATCTATAGCAGAGTTAGAGCTGTTGTAAATCTTATTAAGCTTACCGTTGTTTAACTCTAATAAACCGCTTGACCAAGACCCTGCATAAACCCTGTTTTTATTGGTAGGATCTATAGCAACACTAACCAAATCGAGCACCGGAGATCCATTTGGTTTTATAAATCTTTTATCCAATACTTCCCAATCATCTATTGTTTTATGATTGATTCTGTTATCAGGAAGGTAGCTTCCGTATCCACCAGAAACAACCCATAATTCATCGTCATAAAAAGCCATATTAAAAGCATCTGTAGATGATGGGCCGCTTGGATGGATAATGTTATTGTTATAATTTCCTTTAGATTGTACTAAACCATGAGAGTTATCAGCACACCAAAAATAGCCATCATTACTCATAATTGTTTCTCGAGAAAAAGTATTGAACCAACCGTTTATGGTTGTGATGTCTTTACTTAAATTTAAAGATGAATCGTAAGCTTTAAGTAAACTTCTTCCAGACACAATTAAAGTATTGTTAGAAACATTTAAAGATTCAATATTAAAGCCATTAGAAATAAATTGCTGCCAAATTCCACCATCATTATAAAGTAAAGAGTCTTCATTCCAGTTAGGAGAATCTAAATGAAGAAATAATCGGTTAGAAAAAAAAACGATACTTCTGTATGCTTTTGAGCCTAAACTATTAATGTGCGACCAAGCATTATAATCACTTAAATTAGTACTGCTTTTATTGGCAAAATAAACACCATCATTAGTTGCAGCATAAATATTTGTATTATCAAAAGCAACAGCATTGGTAATCATATTAATACCTAAAGGACCAAATAAATAGGTGTCCACAATTTCTAATTTATCGGTATCTAAAACAACAATACCAAAATCGGTAGAGAGGTAAGCTAATTTACCCTCTAGTTTAATGTGGTTAATTGATTTACTACCTGTAACGTTACTTTTTTTAATAAAAGAAAGATTGGTAACGTTCTTGTTTTCATCTATAACATCAATGTTACCGTTGGCATAAGTAATAATTAGCTTATTGTTATGAGGGTTAAATTTAACTTTACTTAAACCTATATCTGATAAGCCGTTTACTAAATTTAGTCTTTCTAAGGTAAAATCACTTTTGTTATAAGTAAATAGTGCAGAATTAGTTGCACAATAAATGGTATTTGCATCTTGTGTTACAGAAATTGCATCAGAATAGGGTAAATGATCTCTCCATGATCCAATTGGAATATTCTGACTCAGAACTGTATAGCTCTGAAAAAAAAGCGCAAGTATTATGATGAATTTATTTAGCATAAATTATAAGTAGTTTTCAAAACTATAAATGAAACAATTTATTGTACAAAAATAGGTTATATTTACGAAAAATTAATGGCTCCGTAGTTCAACTGGATAGAATGGCAGATTTCGGCTCTGCTGGTTGGGGGTTCGAATCCCTCCGGGGTCACTTTTTAAACTGGTAAATAAAAGCCTAATCTAATATTTTTTGCTTACAAAAATTTTAATGCAAAACTTTAATATAAAAGATAAAATGAGTGCGTTTGTTTTAAAAAACAAGCACCCTTTTTTATTGGTATTAACTATATTAATTTGCTTGTGGCCATTAAGCTTGTTTATGTACATTCCTAAGTGGGATAATGTAAACGGATATTTACCTTACCGGTATTTTATTAGCGATTATTTATGGAATGGGCATTTGCCTTTATGGAATCCTTTTCAGCGTTTAGGTTATCCTGGTTATGCCGATTTACAAAGTGGAGCATGGAGCCCAATTGTTTGGATAATAATGCTTTTTGGTAAATACACTATGAACGCTCTTATTGTAGAGTTACTTTCATGTTATGCTTTTGCAGGCTTAGGAATGTATCTGCTTAGTAATTATTTATTTAAGGATAAAAAAACCAGCTTAATCCTTGGGTTTTCCTATGCACTATCAGGATTTATGGTGGGTTCATCTCAATTAATGGTATTTTTAATTGCAGTAACTTGGTTTCCTTGGTGTGTTTATGCACTGTTACAATTTTTTAAAACTTTTTATTTAAAATACCAGTTGCTTGCAGCTTTTTTTATGGCACTTTTTATAACTGGAGCCAGCCCTGCTTACACGATTATTTTAGCTTACATTGTAATAGGGTTTTTTATTTATCATTTAATTATTTCAAAAAATAACAATTATAAAAAAATACTTTTTGGTGGAGCAGTAATGCTTTGTACTTTAACCATTTTAATTTTGCCCTACATCTTTTCTTTTTTAGATTTTGCTTCTTATTTTAATAGAAGTGAAAAATTAGTTTACGATGGATTTTTACTTGCTAATCCTTTTACACCTATTAGTTATGTGTCATTTTTAATGCCTCATGCTGTAATTGCTCAATCGGATTGGTTTAACATTACCGATCTTACTTTACGAAACGGGTATTTTGGATTTATTCCTTTAATCGCAGCATTTTCTGCTTTATTATCTAAAATAACAAGGTTTAAAATTATTTTAATAATAGGGATAGTGCTATCTTTATTATTAGCCGCTGGCGACCAAACTTTTTTGTTTAAATTTTTATACCATTTACCAGGCTTCGGAATTTTTAGACATCCATCTATTTTTAGAGCATTTACTATTTTTTGTGCCTTGCTGTTAGCAGGAAACGAATTGAAAGAAATCATTAATAAAGAGGTAAATAAACGGGTTAAAATTGCTTTTATGGTGTTTGTATCTGTTGTGTGCATTGGTGGTGTTTGGGCTTTTTCAAAAACCTCTTTTACAGAGGTAGCACAATTAGTAATTAATACTATTAATTTTCAAGAAAAATCGTCAAGTGCTTTATCTACCCATTTGTTATTAAACACTGTAATTATTTTAGGATTAGTTATTTTAGTACTATCATTAAAAAAAGTATTTAAATTTTCGTGGTTTGTTGCATTAGTAGTTTTTTGTTTTTTAGATGTTAGTATTCAAACCAATTTATCAGCACCAACAACAGTAGTTTATAATTTTACAAACCAGAGTCTTGCACAATATTTTGATGAAATACCAAATGAAATTAGTCAAAAAGAATTAGACAAACCGATGGGTTATTTTAACGATACTCAAGGATTAAAATCGGTTAATGGAATTTGGCAAAATGTAGCAACTTTTAATAAAACAATTTCTTCAACAGGGGTAAACCCTATGCGGTTTAGAAGTTTTGATGATGCCAAAGAAGATGGCAGACTAAATGAAGCATTAAATCATCAACTTATTTATTTTGTAGATACAGCATTAAAAACAACAAGTACTGTGGTAGATTATAATGCTTTTTCTGCAATTATTGAAAACAACACCAATACAGATAAGCAATTAGTGTTAAATCAAAACTACCATCATTTATGGAATGCCTCCATAAATAATGAAACCTTACCAATATTACCACATAAGGGATTAACTATGGAAGTTGTAATTCCTAAAAATAGCAGTGGTAAAATTACATTTGAGTATAAATCGCCTAAAATAATTTACACTTTTATAGTAAGCTTGTTAGGATATGTTTTGATTTTGTTGTTTGTGTTTAAAAAGAAACTAAAGCAATGATAATTTACCCTTTTATCGCTTTAATTCCTGGCAATTCTTTTCCTTCTAAATATTCTAACATTGCACCACCGCCAGTACTAACATGACTTACTTTATCGGCTAAATTAAATTTGTTTACCGCAGCAACAGAATCGCCACCACCAACTAAAGTAAAAGCTCCATTTTCTGTGGCCTCAACAACAGCCAAAGCAATTTGTTTTGTTCCTTCCTGAAATTTTTCTATTTCAAAAACACCCATTGGACCATTCCACAATATGGTTTTAGAATTTTTAACACAATTTGCATATTCGGCAATCGCTTTTGTTCCAATATCTAATCCCATCCAGCCGTCAGCAATTTCATTGGTTAAGCAAGTTTGGGTATTAGCTTCGTTGCTAAAATTATCAGCAGCAACAGTATCGCTAGGAATTAAAATAGAAACGTTGTTTGCTTTGGCTTTTTCTAAAATTTCTTTAGCAGTATCTAAAAAATCATCTTCCACTAAAGAGTTTCCTGTTTTTCCACCTAAAGCTTTAGCAAAAGTATAAGCCATACCACCACCAATAATAATGTTATCTACTTTTTGTAATAATTTTTCTATGATAACTATTTTTGAAGAAACTTTAGCTCCACCAACAATTGCTGTAACAGGTTTTTTACCTTCAGTTAAAACTTTGGCAACACTTTCAATTTCTTTAGCTATTAAATAACCAAACATTTTTTCTGTGGGAAAATATTCGGCAATAATTGCAGTTGATGCGTGTGCTCGGTGTGCTGTTCCAAAAGCATCATTAATGTAAACATCTCCATGTTTTGCAAGTTGCTCCGAAAAGTTTTTATCTCCAGCAGTTTCGTGTTTGTAAAAACGTAAGTTTTCTA
This sequence comes from Vicingaceae bacterium, assembly GCA_049608005.1. Taxonomy (GTDB): domain Bacteria; phylum Bacteroidota; class Bacteroidia; order Flavobacteriales_E; family Vicingaceae. Next base: position 3,699 of record JBMYXB010000081.1, on the reverse strand, counting down.
AAATAAGAATTTCTCCACTTTTTAAATTAGCAGAGGTATTAAGAGCTTCTTCGCTAATACAATCATCAACAAAAGTTACAGGAGCATTGGTTAGCTCTTCAACTCTTTTTACAATGTGTTTTAATGAGAATTTATCCTGAGGACCACTTTTTGGTCTTCCTAAGTGTGACATTAACACAACAGAACCGCCATTTTCTAACACTTTTTTAATGGTAGGAATTGCAGCTCTAATTCTTGTATCGTCTGTAATTTGTAAGTTTTCGTTTAATGGTACATTAAAATCTACTCTAATTAAAGCTCTTTTGTTGTTGAAATTGTAATCGTTAATGTTCATCATATCAGTTAAATTCTACTTAGTTCTTATTGGGGTTAAGTTTTTAACCAAAGCACCTCAATAATAATCTTTGGCATAGCCAACAAAGTTAATTTTTTTGAATTAAAATAAGACTAAGAATATCAATAATAATTACTTTTGGATGCAATGCAATTTAAGAATATAATAGGGCACAAAAATGTAAAGAGTAGGCTAATAAACTCTGTTAAAGAAGGGCGAATTAGTCATGCACAATTGTTTTTTGGGCCAGAAGGTTGTGGTAATTTACCGTTGGCAATTGCTTATGCACAATACATTTCTTGTTTAAATAAAGAAGATAACGATTCGTGTGGAGTGTGTGATTCTTGTATTAAATATGAAAAGTTAGTTCATCCAGATTTGCACTTTGTTTTTCCTGTTGCATCAAGTGCAGATGTAAAAGATAAACCAACAAGTGCAAAATATATAACTCCTTGGCGAGAAGCCATTTTAGAAGAGCCTTATTTATCTTTAGCCAATTGGCAAAACAGGATAGAAACGGGCAATAAGCAGTTGTTAATATCTAAATATGAAAGTGAAGATATTTTAAAAACGTTAAGCTTAAAAACTTACGAGTCGGAGTACAAAGTGATGATTATTTGGTATCCCGAAAAATTTAACATTGCATCAGGAAACAAGCTGCTAAAAATTATTGAAGAACCGCCAAGTAAAACACTTTTTATATTAGTAGCACATGATGCCGAGCAAGTTTTAACCACTATTTTATCGCGAACACAATTGGTTAAAGTGGGCAGGATTGAAGAGGAAATATTACAGTCTGAATTGATAAAAAAGTATGATTTAGAATCTTCTGTAGCACAAAAAATAGCACATCAATCGGATGGAAATTATATTACGGCACAAAAATTAATTGAACATTCAGCAACCGAAGAAGAGTTTCATGAGTTGTTTAAAGTTTGGATGCGTTCTGCCTTTACAGGTAAGGTTGATGGGTTGATTGAATGGTCGGAAAATATGGCAAGTACCGCTTTTGGAAGAGAAAAACAAAAACAGTTTTTAAAATATTCTTTACATGTTTTTAGAGAAAGCTTAATGCGTAATTATGGTGATGCAGAAATGGAAAGAGTTGCCAATAATGAGGTAAAATTCTTGTCTAACTTTGCACCTTACATCCATGGAGCAAATTGTATCGAAATTATAGAATTGTTTAATGATGCATCTTATCATATTGAAAGAAATGCCAATCCTAAAATTTTATTTTTAGATGTTTCTTTAAAACTCACAAAATTGTTGAGAGTTAATGCTCCTGTTGGGGTATAATTTTTTAATAGTCTTAAGGATTTTAGAGTAATAAGGTCTAATATTTTTTAATGTCTTTGGGCAATTGCCCTGTTCCTACTACAGCTATAATTTGAATAGTTCGTCCATCAACTTGATACATTACTTTGTAAGTTCCTCTTACTATTATTCTGCGATAAGCTGTATTGATTTCATCAATTTGGTATTGTTCAGGATATTTTATGCTTTCTGGACTTTTTAATATCGCATTAACAACATTTAGGGCTCCTTGCTCCGATTTTGATTGGTAATAATTATAAATACTTTCTACTTGTTTTTGTGCCTGAGTAGACCAAATAATTTCTAGCTTATTCATTTCCAAGAAGCTACCTTATTTTTAAAAGCTTCGTGAGCAATATAGCTTCCCTCTTCTATTTCTTTAGCCCCTTTTTCTAATATTTCATTGTATTGTTTTTCTGTTAAAGGGTTTCCTTCGGCTGTATAACCGACTATCATTTCTTTCTCTAATATCTTATTAATCTTTTCAATGATAGATTCTTTTTGTAAAGAGAGTATTTTTTGAGCTAGGCTTATTTTTGCGGCTTCTATATTCATAATTTAAACTTTAAGGGCAATACAAATTTAACGCTTTTTCTGCTGTTTTGTTCCACCCGAAAAGAAAATTATAGAGAGGATAGAGAGAGCAATATTTTTTTTGATAGATTAAAATAAATCCGAATGAGAACCAACTCTAATTAGGCGTATAATTTTCGGACTTTCTATTTGAATTCAAATGACTAAAAGGTCTGGTTTTACGTGGCACTCTAATGTTCCTGCATAATTTCCTTTAAGTGGGTGGGGTTTCATGGATGGGGGGACACCTTTAGCACCTAAATCTTGTAATAGGTTGATTAAAGATTTTACTTTTTTAAAGTCCGAATCATTCCGCTTTTTTAAGCGTTTTAAATCTTTTTTTGACTTTGAAGTAAAAACAATTTCATACATTTTATAAATGATCAAAAAAGTTACTTAATTCTTCTTTAGTAGAAACAACCTCTCCCTCCCCTCTTTTTGCTTCTTCTATAGCTGCAATAGTTTCTTTATTGGGAGTTTTGCTAATGGTAACATGTTTGTTGTTTTTGGCATAGTTTAATAAAAAAGTGATAAAACTTTTTGCTAAACTGTTTTGTTCATCTACTTCTAAATAATAATTAGACATGTTTAATAATTTTAATTCTTAAACAAATTTAACGAAAAAAAGTTAGTTAGAAATCGCTCGGTTGTGCCGAATCATTAAGGAATAAAAAAGATCGTATTTGCGAATACGACCTTTTAATTAACTCTGGATCCCCACTTTCGTGGGGAACTGTTGTGTTATTTACTTCATTATCAAATGATAGTTTTAATAATTACTGCTTGATATAACTGAGTGATTAAGGAAAGCCTAATTATGAGTATTTTTATAGATAATAAACTTTTAAAATTCTAAAGAAGAATTATCTCATGGTAAAATTTAGTAAAAAGTATAGATTAAATATAATCAATTTCTTACTGTTTGGTTTTCTTTTTTTCAGTGTAAACACCATTTATAGTCAAGATACAACAGGGTATATAAATTTATCTTCAACTGAACTAATTAATAATGATGCAGACTTAAAGCAATTAGATGTTTATTTTAAAAATGTAACCGTTGTTGGTATGGGCGAATCTACCCACGGCACACATGAGTTTTTTAAATTACGACATAGAGTGTTTAAGTATTTAGTAGAAAACCACCATTTTAACACGTTTTTTTTAGAGGCAGATTATGCTAATTGTTTGCGAGCAAACGCATATATACAAGGCAATAAAGATAATGTTGAAGCTGTTGTTAGAGAAATAAATATGTGGCCTTGGAAAACTACTGAAATGATGAATTTAATAAATTGGATGCGAGATTATAATTTAAAAAACAAGAATAATCAAATCAATTTTATTGGAGTAGATATGCAGCAGTATGTGGAAACAGTAAAGCAAATGGATAATATTTTACGTAGTAATGATCTGCCAACAACTGATAGTGTAATCTATCAAAAAATGTTAGCTACCAATTTCTTTTTAGTGACTGA
>JBMYXB010000080.1:0-11191 GCA_049608005.1 Vicingaceae bacterium | reverse complement strand
AGTTTATTTTAAAACAAAAATCAGCACTTCAATTATCAATTATCAATTATCAATTATCTCCCGATAGCTATCGGGAATCAATTATCAATTATCTCCCGATAGCTATCGGGAATCAATTATCAATTATTTACGGTTTATATTTTGATGCGTTTAATATTTGCTGAGCATTGTTGTTCAACATTAATTTTTCTATTGTAACAGAAGGGTTTTTGTCCATGTAAGCTTTAACAATTTGCCAACCCATCCAATGTCCAATCCTTCCTGGAGATCCTTCAGGAAAACCTTGTATAAAAGGAGATTCTCCCATATATTTAATAATCTCTGTAGTTTTTTTAGAGTACAAAAGGGCATTATCAATAAAGTAAAACCAAACAGGCTCTTCATTTTTGTGGCACCAATCTAATTGTTCTTGCGTGTAACTAATTTTAATTGTGTTAGGAGATTTTGGCATTAATGCATCTAAAAGATAAAGTGTTTTACCTTGATGTATCATTTCAGTTAGTAAGTCTGCATTTTTTTCTTTCATTTCAAACTCGGTAGATATCCAACCCAACATAGCTCCTGCAATTATACCTTCGTTACTCATAAATGTTGTTTTGTATTGTGGCAATCCAAGTTGTTTATACGCATCATAATCTTTGCCTAAAAACATATCTAAACCAATTCCTAAATAGGCTTCATCTGTAGTAATGGCGTAATTAAAACCAGATATGTAAGTAATAATTTCTGGTGTTTTTTTATTAGGAAAGTAATAGTTGTAATGTTTAAAAGCTTCTTCTAATTCAGATTTATAAGGAGAAAAATCAGCATACAATTTATCAGCATCTTCTTTAATTTCATTGATGTAAGTATCTTTAGAAAAATTGTTAAGTTGATAATATAAATTAGGATTTTTTGGAGAGCCTATGCTAATTACACTTTGGGTAAAATCTTGAAAAAACAAACCGTATTTGGCGTTTAATTCCGAAACGTTTTGTGTTGTAATACCATTAGGATAATTAAATAAATCTTGGTCAAATCGTTTAACATTTAATTGTAAATCAATATCAGAAACATCAATATCTAAAGGATTGTTGCTACACGAAATCATTGTAGTTATTAGCACTAAAGTTATAAAGGTTTTAGCTGTTGAAAAATAGGTTTTCATTTGCAATAGTAAAGTTTGTTTATGACTAAATTTGTAGTTAAAAATTTAGATACAATGATACAAAAAACAAAGGTACTTACTTTAATACTATTTGGATTGTTATTTATTAATCTTTCTGCACAAGAAGATAGTTTTGAAAATGATCCTGTGGTTAATTCTAATACAGAAGAACGCAAATTGAGGTTTGGTTTACAATTAAATCCACACATTTCATGGCTTTCGCCAAACACTAAAGGTTACGATAATGAAGGTTCTAAATTTGGGATGACTTATGGCTTATCGGCAGAGTATTTTTTAACTAAAAATTACTTGTTTTCTTCAGGTATTTTTATTTCAGCTTTGGGTGGTAAAGTTTCTTATGAAGGTATTTTTGAAGATAATAACGGAGTAAATGTTCCTTCGGCTGTAGAGCAGTCTTACAACATTAAATACATTGAAATACCACTAACTTTAAAATTAAGAACCAACGAAATTGGTTACATGACTTATTATGGTCAGTTTGGTTTAAAATCGGGTGTTAAATTTAAATCTTCAAGTGATTATGTTTATGCTGATATTAATAATTCGCCCAAAGTAGAAGAAGTAAACACAGCTAGTGACATCTTTTTTATAAACATGTATTTAACTGTTGGAGCTGGAGTAGAGTATAGCATATCCGGAAATACAACTATTGTATTAGGATTAACTTACAACAACGGATTTATTAATCAATTAGATAAAAAAACGAACATAATTGATAATTCAGGAAAGGCTGCTTTAGATCTTAACGGACAGCCCCTTTATACCAATAAAGATGCAAGTGCAAATATGAATTATGTTGCCTTAAACGTAGGGGTTTATTTTTAATTGATGGAAACAGAAAAAGTAAAAGCACACATTGTTAGTTGGCTAAAAAATTATTTAGAAACTGCTAAAACTAAAGGTTTTGTAATTGGTGTTTCTGGCGGGATAGATTCTGCAGTAACATCTACTTTGGCAGCACTTACTAAAATGCCATTGCTTTGTGTAGAAATGCCCATCCATCAAGATGAAAATCAGGTAAATAGAGCAAAAAAACACATTACTTGGTTAAAAGAAAACTTTAGTAATGTAACAAGTGTTGAAACTGATTTAACAGGCATTTTTGATAATTTTTCGACTATTGTTACTCATTCTAAAAATGAAGAATTAGATTTTCTTTCTTTGGCAAATACAAGAGCAAGATTACGGATGACTACCCTTTACCATTATGCTCAAATTAACGGGTTTTTAGTTTTAGGAACAGGCAATAAAGTAGAAGATTTTGGTGTAGGTTTTTATACTAAGTATGGTGATGGAGGTGTTGATGTTAGTCCGATTGCAGATTTAGTAAAAACAGAAGTTTTTGAACTAGCTAAAGCATTAAATATAATTGAGGAGATCCAAAATGCAGCACCTACAGATGGTCTTTTTGGTGATGAACGTACGGATGAGGCTCAAATTGGAGCTACTTATCCTGAGTTAGAATGGGCAATGGGAATTACAGAAAAAGCTAATATTGATTTTACTTCTTTTACAGCAAGACAGCAAGAAGTTTTTCAAATTTATACGCGTTTAAATACAATGAATCAACACAAAATGGAGCCAATACCAGTTTGTAAAATACCCTTAAAATTTAAATAGGTTTTTCTTGTGTGATGTTTTTATAGTGTTCGGCACGTTCTAAAATTTCATAAACATAATCATAAGTAATGTATCCTTTACAGTAGCCATGTCTAACAACTTCATCTTTATAATATTTTGATTTTGATTTGTTGAGCAAATAATAATCTACATTATCTTTCCAAATAAAAGGATCTTTGCCATATTTTTCGGCTAATCTTCTGGCATCTAAAAGATGGCCAGGGCCAACGTTGTAAGAAGCTAAGACAAAAGGAATTCTCTCGGTAGAATCTGAAATGATAGGTTTCCAATAGTTATCTAAATACTTTAAATATTTAACACCAGCAACAATGTTTTCGTGAGCACTAGAATTGGTGTCAACACCGTAATTAGCACCAGTTTTTGGCATAAATTGCATTAAACCAAAAGAGTTTCCCCAACCTCTTGCTTTATTATTAAAATGCGATTCTTGGTAAACCATAGAGGCAATAAGTTGCCAATCCCAACCTAATTTGGGTGCATTTTTTTTAAAGATTTTGTCATAAGGAGATATTTCGCCACTTGTTAAAGTGTAGTAATTGTGAGAGCTTCTTTTATGATACCCTTTCTGATTTTTAAAATATTTATTAAAAAGAATTTTAAACTTTTTGGTTTTTTTAAATTCGTTTAACCACTCATTTATAGAAGATGTAAGTTGTGGAGCGTTTTTTCTGGTGGACCAAGCAATATTTTGATCTAAACTAATACTTAAGTGAGCATCAATGTTTGGAAATTCCCATTGTTTAACAATAGCTCTATTTTTATCAGCAATGGTATATTTAATTTCTTGAGTGGCTACTTTTTCAATTAAATCGCCCATAGAAAATTCGCCAGAAACTTCTTCAATATTTATTTTCCCACCTATTTCGTTAGATAAATTTTTTATTCTTGAGTAAAAGGATGAGCCTTTGCTAACTGTAATTGTTTTATCTACTAAATCTAAAGGAGAGTTTAATAATTGTTTTTTTAGATTAGATTTTGTCATTTTTTGCCAGCCTTCAGGTTTACGTTGTATAAGTACTTGTTGGGTGGTAAAAATAGGGTGTGTAAAATTACTTTTGATTAACCGTTCTTCTGTTATTGTTAGGTTGGCAGCAATAATATCGGCTTTGCCATTGTTTAAATCTGCAAAAACGCTATCCATGTTTTTTATAGGAATTACTTCTAACTCTAAGTTAACAAAGTCGGCATATTTTTTTAAGAGTTCGTATTCAAACCCCATTGTGTTGCCTTTGTAAATAAAATAACTAGTAGCATTATATTCTAATAAAGCACTAATTTTTCCATCCACTTTTATGCTGTCTAAATCTTTATTTACAATTTTAGTTGTACTTATGTTTTGTTGAATTTCAGCAGTGTTACATCCTGTAACAACAGCAAAAAAAATAATTAATATGAAAAAGAAAAATTTATTCATTAATAATAACCAAAACGTTTGTTGGATGAAAATTTGTATTCCTAATTTAGTCGCATAATTTTTACGTAAATTAGATAAAATAGTTATCATTTGAATAGCCAATTAAAAATATTTATTACCACATTGCTAATTTTAGGCTTTTCTTTAATTGCTTCTGCAGGAATTTTAGATAAAGGTTTTGAAGCCTTAAATGTGCATGATTATTTTAAGGCAAAAAGTATTTTTTATAAGTCGTTAAAAAAACAACCAGCAGCAGCAGCTTTTGGCTTAAGTGTTATTTATTCAAGAAATAATAATCCATTTTACAATTTAGATTCGGCCCTTTTTTATGCTAAAAAAGCATCAATAAACTATTATACCAATACAACTAACAAGCAAAAAATAAAAAATAAAACTTTAGGAGTAGATACGGTAAGTATTCGCTTACAAAGAAAAAATGTAGATGAAAAATGCTTTCTTTTTGCTAAAAAACAAAACACCGTAAATGCTTATAATTATTTTATTAAGCAAAATAATGGGGCTTTAAAGCTAAATAAAGCTATTGAAAATAGAAATGAATTGGCTTACCAAAATGCTCGAAAAATAAACTCATCAATAGCGTACAAAATGTTTATGGATACTTATCCGGATGCAGAACAAGTAGATGAAGTGAATGCGCGGTATCAACAGCGGTTGTACAAAGAATACACTGTAAAAGGAAATGTTGAGAGTTTTGAAAAATTTATAACAGAACAGCCCAATAATTTTTATGTTACCGAAGCTCAAAAAAAAATATATCAATTAGCAACTCAAAACAAAACCTTAAAAGAGTATGCTAGCTTTATTCGTAAATATCCTAAAAACACATCTGTAAATAAAGCTTGGCGTAATGTATATGCAATTGAAACTAGAATTAACTCGTCAGAAAGTATTAAAAACTTTCTAATCAAATATCCTAAATATCCTTTTAAAGATGAGCTAAAACAAAATTATATTTTGGCAAACACGATTTATTATCCAATAAAAAAAAATAACAAATGGGGTTTTGTAAATAAAAAATTAGATCAAGTAATTGCGCCAATTTATAGTTGGGTGTCCGATTTTTATGAAGGTGCTGCTGTTGCAGAATTAAAAGGAAAGTTTGGTTTTATTGATAAGAAAAACGAGGTGTTAATTTCTTTTGAGTATGATGAAGCAGAACCATTTTTAAATGGATTGTCTGTAGTAGGCAAAAATGATAAATATGGTATTATTAATAAGATAGGAGAAATTATTGTTCCTCTAATGTATGATGACATAGGATCAACTAAAAATGAATTTATAGCTGTTGAGCTTGATGGGAAATTTGGTTTTATTGATAGGAAAGGAACGTTAAAAGTTGGTTTAAAATATGAAACTGTTAGCGATTTTAATAACGGTATTGCTTATGTAAAACAAAATGGTTTTTTTGGAATTATTGATACCAATTTGATGTATGTAGCTAAACCCAAATACCAATGGATAGATAATTTGAATAATAGGTTTATTAGGGTGCAAGTAAACGATTCTTTTGGAGTTGTAAACACAAAGGGAGATTACATTGTTGCGCCTGTTTATAACCAAATTACGGAGTTAGAAAACGGGTTTGCTTTGGTGGTAAAAGAGGATAAATATGGTTATTTGAATGCTAACGGAGACCTTGTAATACCAATAGATTTTAATTATGTAGAAGGCGTATTAAATTGGGCAGAGTTTAACAAAAAAGGATATGCTAGAGTTATTGTAGAAAATAAATTTGGTTTAATTGATACTTTGGGCAAACGGTTTATTCCAGCACTTTTTGAAGATGTTGGTGCTGTGTCTGCAGATTTAATTGCCATTAAAAGACATGGAAAGTGGGGTTATTGTGATTATAGTGCAAAATTGAAAATTCCTTACAACTTTGATTATGCTACCAAATTTGTTAATGAGTATGCTATTGTACAAAACGATAATAATTGGGGCGTTATTAATAAAAAAGGAACTTTTGTTATAGCTCCAGATTTTGAAGAATTGACTTGGTTTAAGGGTAAATTAATGTTTAAAAAAGAAGGGTTATATGGAATTATGAACTTGGATAAAGAAGAGATATTGGGTAATAGGTATGTAAAAATAGAGCAATCTAAAGATAAAAAGTTTTTAAAATTGTTTAGTGCAAATGGTTTTGAATATAAACCTTAAACAACTCTTTTTTCAGAATAATGGAGGCATTTAAAAGTTATTTTACTGAAAAGCTAAAAAAGGAACTTCCTGGTAAAGCAGCTCATATAGAAGCAGCACCTTTTAGAAGGATTGATTTTTCTGCTGAGGAATTGATGCAAGCAAGAAGTAGTGCTGTATTGATTTTGTTTTATAAAAAAAATAATGAGATGCACATTGTTTTAATTCAACGACCAACGTATGATGGAGCACACAGTGGTCAAATTGCATTGCCTGGAGGTAAGGTAGAGAAAACGGATAAGGACATAAACTATACTGCTTTAAGAGAAGCTTTTGAGGAGGTTGGAGTTGCCATAGAGGATGTTGAGGTAATTACTCAATTAACGGATGTTTATATACCAGTAAGTAGGTTTAATGTAACTCCTGTTGTTGGTTTGATAAATTATTTGCCAAATTTTAAAATTGATAACCATGAAGTTGAAGAGTTAATTGAGTTAAAACTTTCTGAATTGGTTAGGATAGATAAGCTGGAAATATCTAAAATAAAAATGACAAGAGGGGGCTGGTTAGAAACGCCTTGTTTTAATTTTAATGGTAAAATTGTTTGGGGAGCAACAGCTTTAATTCTTAATGAATTGAGGTGGGTTTTGAGAAACGATTCATAAACACAAACTTATTTTAGTAGTTGCTTTTACTCAAAATCTTTGTAAAGTAAATACTGTTTTCTTATTGTTTTAAAATTGGTTAATCCAGGTTGCCACGATTTATAAATTTCTTCCTCAGAAACATTATTTTCTAACTGTTGTTGTAGCTGATCTGTGCCAGATAATAACAAAAACATTTTAGTAAAAAAGCCTTCCTTTTTAGGATAGCTAGAATAAATATCTATCAACCAAAAAAGATTAATACCTCCTTTGTTTTTTATGTAATCCCCACCAAATTCAGAAAGGTTGTAACCGTAACATTTTTTACCTTCTAATTTAGGTGATTTTGCCCCATCCATACTTTTAGGTGTAAAAACGTAGCTGTCAGATTTAATTTGTGGATGCCCTAAAACCTGAAAAGGGGTTTGGGTTCCTCTGCCCACACTTATTGGAGTGCCTTCAAACAAACATAAAGATGGGTACAAGTAAATAGAACTCATGTTGGGTAGGTTTGGCGAAGGTTTTATTGGTAAATCGTAAAATGTGTTATGATCGTAATTTTCTGCTTTTATAACAGTTAAATCACATTTTACTCCATTGGCTAACCAACCTTCTCCGTTTACCATTTTGGCATATTCTCCAACAGTCATTCCGTGTGCAATTGGTACAGGGTGTAAACCAACAAATGATTGATGTTTTTTTTCTAAAATTGGGCCATCCACAAAATGCCCGTTAGGGTTTGGTCTGTCTAAAACAATAATTTTTTTATTGTTTTCTGCACAAGCTTCCATTACATAACTCATGGTAGAAATATAGGTGTAAAAACGAACTCCAACATCTTGTATGTCAAAAATGAGCACATCTAAATCTGCTATTTGTTCAGGGAAAGGTTTTTTGTTTTTACCGTAAAGTGAAACGATAGGTAAACCTGTTGCTTGGTCAATATTAGAATTTACTTTTTCTCCAGCATCAGCTTTACCTCTAAAACCATGCTCGGGACTAAAAGCACGAACAACATTTACTTTTAATCCAATCAAAGAATCTACCAAATGTGTGCTGTTTATCATAGAGGTATGATTGGCTACAACGCCAACTTTTTTACCTTTTAAAAGGCTTAAATATTGGTTGGTTCTTGCAGCACCAACAATAATTGGTTTTATATTTTTTTTTTGATAAAGGTTGGAGGTGGGTTTTACTTTAATAATTGTATTGGTGGTGTTATCGATGTTCTTTTCTGAAACTTGCCCAGAACAGCTAAAACAAAGTAAACAGATGGTGATAACAGTAGAGATTTGGCTTAAATTCATGGTTTATGAATTGTTATTTTTGTTAAGATTCCTATCATGTAAAAATAATTAAAGTTGTTTCTTTAATTAATAAAATAGGTGCAATTGTTATAAACAGCGTTTTTTTAACGTAAATATTTAAGGGATTCGCAAAGAAAATAAAAGCTTTTAGCGTACTTTGCGATAGGCTTAGCGTTCTCTGCGGTTAAATATAATTAAGTAGAATAAATTTGAATCTCGAATATTTCATATCTAAAAATATTATTAAAGGAGATAGTCGTTCTAAAAAAATTACGAAGCCTATTATTCGGATTTCAATTATTGCTATCGCTTTAGGATTAATTGTAATGATTGCTGCATTAAGTATTGTTGGTGGTTTTCAGCGAGAAATTAGAAACAAAGTAATTGGTTTTGGTAGTCATATTCAAATAGCGAGTTATGATTCTCAAAACACTTATGAGGCAAGCCCTATTAGTATTTATCAAGATTTTTATCCCAGTTTAGATACTGTTAAAGGTATTAAGCATATACAAGTTTTTGCGAATAAAGCAGGTATTATAAAAACCAAAGAAGAAATTTATGGTGTAGTAGTTAAGGGTGTGGGGAGCGATTTTGATTGGTCGTTTTTTGATGAAAAAATTATTGATGGAAGTTCTTTTAATGTTGATCCAGAAAATACCCAAAACGATATTCTTTTATCGCACCATGTTTCTACTAAAATGAAATTGGGTGTTGGCGATAAAATGTTTTTATATTTTATACAAGAAAATGGGCAACTCAGACCAAAAGATTTTATCGTAAAAGGAATTTATCAAACAGGTATGGAAGATTTTGATGAGTTGTATGCCATTGCCGATATTGCTCATATTCAGAAAAGAAACGGGTGGAAAAAAACTGAAGTTGGTGGTTTTGAAGTGCTGATTGATAATTTTAATGAGTTAGATAAAATGGGGGTGTATGTTTATGAAAATATAAGCTATGATTTACATTCTTCTACCATAAAAGAACAAAATTCAGATATTTTTAATTGGTTGAGTTTACAAGATTATAATGTAAACATTATAATTATTTTAATGATTGTTGTAGCGGTAATTAATATTGTTTCGGCATTGTTAATTTTAATTTTAGAACGTACCAATATGATAGGTATTTTAAAAGCTTTAGGAATGCCTAACTGGAATGTGCGTAAAATATTTTTGTACAATGCTATTTATTTAATTGTTAAAGGTTTGATTTGGGGTAATGTTATTGGAATAGGACTTTGTTTGTTGCAACAACAATTTGGTATTTTAACCTTACCAGAAGAGTCTTATTACGTATCGGTTGTGCCAATAGAATTAAACTTTTTAAATGTTGTTTACCTTAATCTTGGTACACTGTTTATTTGTGTGCTGATGTTATTGATTCCATCTTATGTAATTACTAAGATTTCGCCAGTTAAGGCGATTCGATTTGATTAGGTTTTTACAAGATTAAAAACTCTCCAAGAGTTTTAATGATTTTAGTGATAACTCTTGGAGAGTTAAAATAAATAAGTAAAAACTCCTGTTAGGTTTCTGTTATTTGGCTAAATAAACCTGACAGGAGTAACGTTCGGCTGAGTATTTTTTTTAGAAGATTAAAAACTCTCCAAGAGTTTTAATGGTTTTAGTGATAACTCTTGGAGAGTTAGAATAAGTAAGCAAAAACTCCTATAAGGTTTCTGTTATTTGGTTAAATAAACCTGAAGTGTTCTACTCGTCCGACCACTTAAAGTGGTCAGACGAGTTTTGTTTGCGTTAGGGATAAAAGCGACATCCTTTTTTTATTGTTCCCTGAGCATGTTTTGCGAAAGCAAAAGCTACGAAGGGAATAATAAAAAAAGATACAGCGGTTAGCCCGTTAAAACGCCCAAAAAAAATCTAAATACTTTCAATTAAATTAAGACAACTCTATTTGTTACATTTGCAAAAATTATATTTTAAAAATACATGAAATACTACAATAATATTCTTGAAACTATTGGAAATACACCTTTAGTAAAGTTAAATCATATCTGTAAAGATGTTAAGGCGTTGGTTTTAGCAAAGGTTGAAACCACTAATCCTGGAAACTCGGTAAAGGACAGAATGGCGTTGCAAATGATTGAGGATGCTGAGGCTGATGGTAGATTAAAACCTGGAGGAACTATTATTGAAGGAACTTCAGGAAATACAGGGATGGGCTTGGCATTGGCAGCTATCATTAAAGGATACAAATTAATTTGTGTGTTGAGTGATAAGCAATCTAAAGAAAAAATGGATATTTTAAGAGCTGTTGGTGCTGAGGTGCATGTTTGCCCTACTGATGTTGCTCCAGATGATCCGCGTTCTTATTATTCGGTATCAAAATCTTTAGCAAAAGAAACGCCAAATTCTTGGTATGTAAATCAATATGATAACCCATCTAATGCAAAGGCACATTATTTAAGTACTGGGCCAGAAATTTGGGAACAAACAGAAGGGAAAATTACGCACTTTGTTGTTGGTGTTGGTACTGGAGGAACAATTTCGGGAGTTGGAAAATATCTTAAAGAGAAAAATCCTAACATTAAAATGTGGGGAATAGATACTTACGGTTCTGTATTTAAAAAATACCACGAAACTGGAATTTTTGATGAGGCTGAGATTTACCCTTACATAACAGAAGGAATTGGTGAGGATATTTTACCTGAGAATGTAAACTTTGATATTATTGATAAGTTTGAAAAAGTAACCGATAAAGATGCTGCAGTTTGGCAACGTAAATTGGCAAAAGAAGAAGGAATATTTGTTGGGAACTCTGCTGGATCGGCAGTGAAAGGTTTGTTACAATTAAAAGATGAATTAACTGAGGATGATGTTGTTGTTGTATTATTTCACGA
>JBMYXB010000079.1:0-11368 GCA_049608005.1 Vicingaceae bacterium | reverse complement strand
TTAAGGGCTTACAATTTCCATTAAAGTAGCACAAATAATAGCACCGTAAGTACCTAATGCATATCCTAAAACAGCCAATAAAACGCCTACAGGAGCTAAGCTAGGATGAAAAGCAGAGGCTACAACAGGAGCAGATGCAGCACCACCAACATTGGCTTTACTACCAACAGCTAAAAAGAAGAAAGGTGCTTTAATAATTTTTGCAACTAAAAATAAAAGTCCAACGTGGAAAGCCATCCAAATTAAACCAATAATAATAAAATCCCAGTATTGTACCAATTGAGATAAATCTATTTTCATACCAATAATAGCTACCAAAATGTAAATGAATACGCTTCCCATTTTAGAAGCTCCAGCACCTTCTAATTTTCGCATTTTTGTAAACGATAAGGTTAAACCAAAGGTAGTTGCTACAACAACTATCCAAAAGAATTGACTTGATAAAACAGTGTCTGCCATTGATGAAGCTTCTGCCCAACCACTAAATGTACCCGCTAAAAAATGAGATAAACCAACCCCACCAAAAGCAATGGCGAAAATTTTAATTAAATCAGTTAATGTAGCTTCTCGCTTAACACTAGCTGTATAGTTTTCCATTTTTATTTTTAAGTTTTCAATGCTTGATGAATCTGCTTTTAACCAATTGTCAATTTTATCGGATTTTCCTGCTCCAAACAAAATAAATGCCATCCAAATGTTAGCTACAACAACATCTACAGCTAACATTGCACCATATTTATCTACATTAAACTCATACAATTCTAGCATTGCTGTTTGGTTGGCTCCACCACCAATCCAACTTCCTGCAAGTGTTGCTAAACCTCTCCAAACCGCATCAAAATCAGCTCCGTTTAAGGTGTCAGGAGAAATAACAGAAGTAATTAAAATGGCAATAGGCCCTCCTAAAACAATACCAACTGTGGCAGTAAAAAACATAATTAATGCTTTTGGTCCAAGTTTAAGAATGCCTTTTAAATCGGTACTTAAGGTCATTAAAATTAAAGAACCTGGTAAAAAATAGTTTTTAGCAATTGGCCATAATCCTGAAAATTTAGGCGAAATAATATTAAACGTACTTAACAGTGCAGGCAATAAATAACACATTAATAAAGCAGGAATTATTTTATAAAACCATTTTAAGTTTTTTAATTGAGAAGTGTAAAAAACAATTCCTAAACAACACATTAATAGTCCGAAAACTACGGCATCATCGGTTACTAATGGTTTATTTAATATTTCTGTTAAGCTTTCGGTAGTTGTTGGCATAAGTTATATGTTGTTTTTTTTCAGATTCTCAGTCAAGCTGAGAATGAGAAGATGTTTATTGTCTAGTTAAAGGTTAAAATCCTACAATTTCATTGCAATTACTTTAGTTTCTATAAGTATTTTAGCCACGAATACACGAAGCAATTATGTGTTTTTTGTATTTCATAAAGTATTTCACGAAGCAGACTTTCAGTCTGCCAATTAAAACTATGGATTTTCAATCTATAGTGGTTTATTTTTTTAGCGAAAATACATTTTCTCCATTAATAAAAGTTTGTAATACTTTTACTTTTAAAATATTTTCTTTTTTTGTGGTGATGATATCATCATTTAAAAGGATAAAATCTGCAGCTTTACCAACTTCTAAACTTCCTTTTTCGTTTTCTTCAAAATTGGATAATGCCGCCCAAATGGTCATTCCTTTTAAAGCTTCTTTTCTGGTCAATGAGTTTTCCATTTGATAACCATTTTCAGGAAAACCTTTACTATCTTTTCGAGCAACAGCAGCATAAAAAGTGTTTATCGGATTAATTCCTTCAACAGGAAAATCGGTACCTAAAGCAACAATACCATTTTGTTTTAGTAGCTCTTTGTAAGCGTAAGCATTTTTAATTCTTTCATTACCTAAACGTTCCTCTGCCCAATACATGTCAGAGGTAGCGTGTGTGCTTTGTATAGAAGGAATAATCGTATTATTTTTAAAGTACTCTAAATCGTTTGGATTAATAATTTGAGCATGTTCTATTCGCCATCTTTTATCATTAACACCTTTAAGTGTGTTGGCATAAACTTCTAAAATTAAACGGTTGGCAGAATCTCCAATACAATGTGTATTCATTTGAAATCCTTTTTCGTATAATAAAGGAGCGTATTTTTCAAAATATGCTTTGTTGTGTATCATTGATCCGTGTTGGGTTATATCATCAGTATAAGGTTCAATTAAGCAAGCACCTTTAGATCCTAAAGCACCATCGGCAATAAATTTAAAAGAGCAAACATTTAATAATTCAGTTTTATAGGGTCCTTTTTTAAGGTAGTAATCCATGGTTTCTTTTTCTGATGAAGCCATGATGTAAGTTTTTATTTTTAACAACTTATTTTGTTGCAAACTATCAACTAAATTGATGGTTTCGTAATCTAAACCAGCTTCATCAATTGTTGTTAACCCTACGCTAAACAAATCATTTTGAGCATTAATTAGTGTTTCAGCGTTTTGGGCATTGGTGGTTTTTGATAAGGTTTTATAATCTACCAAATCCATTGCTTTATCAATTAAAACACCAGTTAAGGAAGTATTATTTTCGGAGTTGTATTTTAAAATGGTTCCACCTTCTATTTTTGTTTGAGAATTGATAGCCGACCTTCTTAATACTTCACCATTTACCAAAAGGGCATGTCCATCAATACGAGTTAAAACCACTGGTTTGTTTGGGAATAAACTGTCTAACTTTTGTCTTGTAGGAAATGATTTGTCTTCCCAATCATTTTGATCCCAACCCGAACCAAAAAGCCATTCGGTATTATTTTCAGCATCAAATTTTTGTAAGGTTTGAAGTACTTCCTCAAAAGATTTTGTTCCTACAAGATATGCGCGATTTTTACTAAGTGTGTAATTAATAAAATGGCAATGAGCATCAATAAACCCTGGGTAAATTGGGCGTTTTTTGGCATCAATAATTTTTTTAGCGTTGTACTTGTTTCTTATTTCGTGTTCAGGGCCAATTGCAATAATTTTACCATCAGATATAGCCATTGCCTCAGCAATATCAAAAGCATCATTTACGGTATAAATTTTTGCGTTATGTACAATTAAATCTGCTTGTTGAATAGATGCACATCCTACAATACTTAACAGTAAAAAAGGTAAAATTATTTTATAAATTAAATTCATAATATTTTTTTTAAGGTAGGATGTAAAGCTCTTATTTTATCAATATCTAAAACAATTAAAAGGTTAATCATTAATAATATTAAACCTGGAATTTTATAACGCATAATTGCTCCAAAAACGGGGGTAGTTAAGCCAATTATAGTAAATAAAAAAACGATAAAAAAGAGGTTGAATAAAAATATATTTTGTTGTAAATTGGTAATTTTTTTTTGATAATAAATAGCCATGATAATTAGTAATAAAATAGCTATATTTTCTATTGCACTTAGCCAAACAAAAACAGATTTACACTCCCATAAATAAGGTCTTATTAAGGTGTTGTTAAGTGCATTGGGTATGTTTTTAATAATAGATAACCCATCAGTCAACTCGGGTATTTTAATGCCACTGTTTGTTTCTATAGATTTAACAAATCTTGAAAAAGTTTGTTGTTTGCTGGCTATTTTTTCTACAAAATTAAATTGAGGTAAAATAAGTGGAGTAAAATTTATTATTCCTAAAAAAAAAGTAGTTGCAGTTAAATAACTGTATATTATTTTTTTAGGTTTTAAGTAATGATTAATTAAGTGCCCTAAAACTGGAATAGAAAATGCGATAACTAAATAAAGCTTGGTATAAACGATTAAAAACAAACCCACAAAACAATAAATTAAATGTAGGGGTTTAAAGTTATTTGTAAGTTTAAAAAAGTTGTGAAGAAACAATCCTAATCCAAAAAAAATAATACTTTCTTTTAATAAACCAGACCCCCAAAAAAGCACCGAAGGAATTAATAAAATTACATAAAATAATAGTTTTTCTTTTTGTACTAAAAAACTTTTAAAAGCTTTATAAATAAGCGTTAATCCAACTAAAGAAACAAAGTTGATAAAAACATTATGTACTTGAAAATATCCGAAAGAAAATAGCCTTACAAAAGCATTAAAACGGATAATAATATGAGTATCACTTACTAATCCATCTTCATAAGTTCGATTCCAAAAATTGGTTTTTTCATAGTATTTTGAGGTAAAATAGGTAGTATCAAAATCTAAACCTAAAAGCAATTTAAGGTAATCTATCGGATTGTTTTCTAAGGCACTAAAAAGAACTAAACCATCATCAAAATATTTAAAAACATCAGCAGTAGATCTATCAGTGTAGTATTTAGTATAAATAAGTGTTAATATAACTGCAACAAAAAATTTAATGGCAAAAGCAGCAATAAACCAACTCCTAGGGATGGTTTTGTCCTCAAAAAAAGAAATTTTGCTTATTATAAAGCAAAAAATAAGGAAATAGAAACTGCTTAATAAAAATTCTATCATAATATGTTTTAGCAGAATAAAAGTAGTTAAAAATGATGTAATTTTACCTTATGGTTAAAAAAGAACGTTACCAATTATTTGTAGATTATTTTAGTGAGCACCAACCTGTTGCAGAAACGGAATTAGAATACGCTAATCCTTATGAGTTGTTGGTGGCAGTAATACTATCAGCACAATGCACTGATAAAAGAGTAAATATTGTAACTAAAGATTTGTTTAAGCGTTTTCCTGAGGCAGACTCTTTGGCTGAAGCAGATGTTGCAGAGGTTTTTGAATACATTAGAAGTATTAGTTATCCAAACAACAAAGCCAAACATTTGGTTGGGATGGCTAAGATTTTGGTTAACGAATTTAACAATGTTGTTCCTTCTGATGTAGATGATTTACAAACAATGCCCGGTGTAGGACGTAAAACAGCAAATGTAATAGCAAGTGTAATTTACAATGTACCTGTTATGGCAGTAGATACACATGTTTTTAGAGTGGCTGAAAGATTAGGTTTAACCACTAATGCTAAAACACCTTTAGAGGCAGAAAAACAATTGGTAAAAAACATACCAGATGAAGTAATGCACCTTTCGCACCATTGGTTAATTTTACATGGTAGGTACATTTGCCAAGCACGTAAACCTAAATGCGATGTGTGTAAAATCACGCATTTTTGTAAGAGTTTCGGAAAATTTTAAGTTACTATTTCTTAATCACTTTTTTAGAAATAACCCCATTTTTGTTGGTAAATTTTACAATGTATATTCCATTAGAAAATGTTTCTAAATGGAGCTGGTTTACCTTGTTAACAATTTGTTTTTCAGAAACTTTAGTACCTAGTAAATTGTAAATTTCTAAAGATGAGTTATCAATATCATTGTTTCCTAAATCTACTGTAATCGTATTTGATGTAGGGTTGGGATAAATAGCTAAAGCTGTTATGTTGTTTTCTTGAACACCTGTTGCAAGAGGTTCTACACCTTCATATACCCAAATATTATCTACGTATAAATTATTACCACTTTTATTATGGCACACAAATTTTACAATTACATCGTTATTTGCAAATGATGTAATATCAATATATTCTGTTCTCCATTGGTTAGCAGTTTGCGGCACAAAGTTATTGGTAGAAGTGGTATGAGTTTCTAAATCAGCACCACCTTTGTTGTAAACAGTTGTGTAGTTAAGTCCACAATCGGTAGAAATTAAAACTGAAAGAGAATCAGCAAGGCTAGGAATAGGCAGTAAATATTGATAAGCTAAATCAAAACGAACAAAAATAGAATCTTGATTAGGTAAAGTAATATTGGTAGAAATTAACTCATCTTTTTCGTTTAGATTATTGTAACTGTAAAGCTGCATAGTAGCAGAATAGTTACTCCCAGCTAAACCTGCAGTGGGTATGGTATCCCATGTTATGCTACCATCAGTATTTTTTAATAACCATTCAGAATCATTAATACTCATGTTTTCAAAGTCTTCAGAATAAGGTAGGGTACCAATAGTTTCTCTTACATTAAAACGGACAACCCTTTGGTTGTTGATGTAATCACATTCAATATTATTGGTATCTATAGTTGCTTTAATCTTTAACTCATAATTACCAAAGGTAAGGGCTGTAATAGCGGGTAAATTAATTAAAGCAGTGTCGCCAGCTAACAATGTACCAACCCAAGAAAAGTTAGTTACAGCCTCATCGTTTAATTGGTAAGTAATTGCTGCATTTGTAATGGTGCTTGATCCTAAATTTTTAATAATAATTTGCGGATTTAAAGTAGGAGAGCATTTAAAATTATTATTGGGGTTAATGATCTTATTAACTGCAATATCATAGGTGTTTTGATTAGGAGGAGTGGGTGTGTACGTTAATGATAATTCATTGTAGGCAGCTAAAACATCAATCATTCCTTTTCCGTATGTATTATCCTCACCAGGATCTCCTAAATCTATTGCAGAATTGTAAAGGGCTAATAAAATTTCTTCACCACTTACATCCGGAAAAGCTTCTTTAAGTAATAAGACCGCTCCTGTTGCATGAGGTCCTGCCATAGAAGTTCCGTTGTAAAGAGCGTAATTATTATCTTCTACAGAAGACCTTACGTTTAACCCTGGAGCAACAACCTCTGGTTTAATTTTTAATGGGCCAGCAGGTACATTACAAATTGTTGGGCCATGACTAGAAAAATTGGTAATAGGAAATGCAGGATTCGCTCCATTTACTGCTCCAACCGTAAAAGTATTTACTAAACCAGTACTTACATATTGTGGCTGTCCAATTGTTGTGCCTCCAGGGCCTTCATTACCTGCCGAATAAACATTAGCAATTCCTGCAGCTTCAAGTGCATCAAACATTTGAGTAATATATCCTGCACAAATTGTTGTGTCATCATGTGTATCAATACCCCACGAATTATTGATAGCATCTGGTATATCATTAGTTGTTGCAGTATCTCCATCTGGGTTTAAAGCAAATTCAAAAACATCAATATATTCTGGTAATGGTTTTATGTCTGCTAAATCTGTAACAATTGGATCGGTAGCCATTACGTAAGCATTAAAAGCCACACCAATGGTATCATTTGTTGCAGGGTCTAAGCCTAAAACTGTACCAGCAGTATGCGTACCATGTGCACCATCTTTATCAATAGGTGTTGGAGAATCTACTCCGTGCCAAGCTTGATTGATTGTTTGGTAATTCCCTAACCAAGCATCTGCTACAGCAGGATGTTCTGTCCACATTCCTGTATCATAATTTAAGTATTTTCTGCCTTTACCAGTATATCCTAAAGCCCATAAAGCAGGAGCGTTAATTGCTGCTAATCCAGGTTCAATTCCTCCAACGGATTTAGAATTAACTGCTTCACCTTTTAAAATTTCGGCAGGTTTTACAGTAAAATGATTATATTCTTCCATGTAATCTACCTCACTACTCGCTGCTATTTGTTCAATAATATCTTTAGTTGCTTCTACGGTTATCATATTTATTACCCATAAAGATTTATAGCTTTTTACTTTAGAAGGGTTATCTTTTAATAATTGAATAATTGAGCTTTGTGAGTTTTTTGCCATTTCTGAAGATGCTCTAATTACAAATTTTGCCCTTTCGCTTAATGGTGTGTTTTGGATTTTAAACTGCTCGTTAATGAGTGTGTAGTTAACCTGATTTATTAAAACAGCATTTACCTTAATGTAACTGTTAGCATTAGAATTGATAAGTTGTTGAGTTAACGTAGGGGTTAGTGTTGCATTTTGGGCTTTTAGAGTAAAAGCACTTATGAGAATAAAAGCAGTAATAAAAAATTTCATAATAAAAAGTTTTTGTTAATCAAAACTAATGAATAAAGCATTAATAAAGAAGAAGTTAATAATTGAAAATTTAACAGGTAAATTGATTTTACTTTTTTGGCACAGCTTTTGAAAGTTGGTATGAAAATTATAAGTGATTTAACTTATAAAATAAATTAAAAGACATGAAAAAATTTAAAATAATATTAGCACTTATAGCACCTTTGTTTTTTACAAGTTGTATAGTAGTAGATAATACTCCAGGACCAAATGGAAGGGATGGAAGAGCGTATTTTGGAGTGGATTATGACCATGTTGCACCTTATAGTTATTGGGATGATAATAGCTCTATTCCTTACAATCCTATTTTAGGAGAGTATTACCTTACAAGACCAGGGATTTATGAATTTGAGTATTTTATTAACCCACATGATTACTATTATGGAACGTATGAGGTTTGGATAAATAGAGGTGGTTTGGGAGGTTCGCATGGAGAACCTGGTTTTGATGGAAGAGATACTTATTTAATGCTTATTGCAGATTTTGATGGTTATTATGCACAGGCTGATGGATATAAAACAGCTTTGAATGAACCTGTTGTAATGGAACAAAAATCAGGTGAGTTTAGTTATAAAATAACGGTCCAAAAAGGAAATATAAAAACAAGACCTGCTCAACAACCAAAATTTGTGAGTAACTAAAGATAGTTTTTAGTATAAGTTAGGTGAGTGATTAGGGATGCGAAAGCATCCCTTTTCTAATTTAAAGCGACATTAAGCCTTCAATTCCTTCAGCTCTTTTATAAGTATTAATAACATCTTCGGGCGAAATCATTACCTCTTTAGCAGTTATACTTATGTATTTGTTGCTTTTTGAGTTTCGGGTAGTCACCTGAGCATTTTCGCCAAAAACAGCCTCTACTTGTGCTAACTTTTGATTATCAGCAGGAATAATAAATTTAAACATGTAGGGTTGAGGCCAACCACCTTGCTCTATTAATTTTTCTCTTAGTTTAGCGTAAATATCTTCTGCCATGTTGTGTAATTTTAAAGTACCCGGGATGGGAGTCGAACCCACACGTCCATAGGACATACGCCCCTCAAGCGTACACGTCTACCAATTCCGCCACCCGGGTAAAACTTGTTGCAAAAGTATTAAAAACCTTAGTTCAATATAAAAACCAATAATAAAAGTTTGTAATTACATTAAAATCAATTTTTTAACACTCAGAAACGGCTACAGAAATATTTACCGCTAAACCACCTTCAGAAGTTTCTTTAAACTTGTCGCTCATTGCTGCGGCTGTTTCTTTCATTGTTTTTATAACTTCATCTAAGGTTACTTTAGCTGCCTCAGGGTTTCCTGCCAAAGCAATTTGAGAAGCTGTTATTGCTTTCATCGCTCCCATAGTATTTCTTTCAATACAAGGTACCTGAACCAGTCCCATTATAGGATCACAAGTTAAGCCTAAATGATGTTCCATTGCAATTTCGGCAGCTTGCAGCACTTGTTTAGAAGAACCTCCCATGCAATAACTTAATCCTGCTGCTGCCATTGCAGAAGAAACTCCAATTTCTGCCTGGCATCCTCCAAGAGCAGCAGATATTGTTGATCCTTTTTTAAATAACGAACCAATTTCTCCGGCAACTAATATAAATTTTTTGATGGCATCAGTGGGTGTTTCACAAAAACACATCATGTACATTAAAACGGCAGGTATAACTCCTGCAGCACCATTTGTAGGTGCCGTTACAATTCTACCAAAAGAGGCGTTTTCTTCATTAACAGCTAATGCAAAGCAACTTACCCATTTGGTAACATTAGCAAAAGAATTATTACCGGTTTTTATAGCTTCAATCCATTCATTTTCAGTAGTATATATTTTATCTTCTATTAAATCTACATTAATATTATACGCTCTTCTAACAACATTTAAACCACCAGGTAAAATACCGTTTTTATGGCAGCCATTGTAAATAGAAGCTTGCATTGCTTTCCATAATTCAACAACAGCAGCATCAATTTCTTTTGCTGTTTTTAAAGCCAATTCGTTTTGATAAACAATATCATAAATATCAAGATTAGCATCAGCGATATGCTTTAATAAATCTTTTTCGCTAGCAATAGGGTAAGGAAATGTGGGGCTATTTTTTAAGGTTACAATTTCTCCTTCTTGTATCACAAAACCACCGCCAATAGAATAATAGGTTTCTGTAATTTTTGGGGCATGTTTAAACTGAGCAATTAAACTCATTCCATTAGGATGAAAAGGTAATTTCTCTTGTAAAAATTCAATAGCTATTTTGGGATCAAAATCAATTAATTGTTTACCGTTAACATTTAACTGCTTTTTAGTTGTTATCTCATCAATGTATTCATCAATTTTATTAACTGCAATTGTTTTTACATCGTAGCCTGATAATCCTAATAAAACAGCAATGTCTGTTCCGTGTCCTTTACCAGTTTTTGATAAAGAACCATAGAGTTTTACCTGAATAGAAGTGAGTTCTTTTTTACCAATTTTATTTAAAAATTGTTGGGCAGCAACCCATGGTCCCATTGTATGAGAGCTTGATGGACCTACACCAATTTTAAAAATATCAAAAACACTAATTTGTTCCATCTATACATCAATTAATTGCTTGCAAATATCAATTTTATTTAACAACATTTTTTATTTTTAAACAACAAAAAGCATTTTATTTCGTTACTGAATAAATTATCCTATAAATATAAAAACACTTAAATACTTGGCTTTGCTAAGATAAAATTTAACGCCTATAAAACAACGTTACTAAACCTTTAAAACTTTTACAATGAGAAATTTAAAGTTAATACTAATGCTTGTTTTTAATGCTTTTTTGTTAGGCTTAAATGCACAAATTTTTACCGAAAAAGACCTTCCGTTTTTAGTTGAAAAATCTAAAAAAGATTCGATTTTTAAGATAGAAAGAAAAGCAGCATTAGCATTTCATAAAAGGATTAATAGTTATAGAAAAAAACATCAATTAAAAGTTTTAGAATGGGATGAGGCATTATGGATTGCTTCCAGAAACCACAATGTTTGGATGTCTAAAACCAATAAATTATCTCATTTTCAATCCGTTAGAAATAAATATTTTACAGGTAAAAACCCACAAGATCGTTTTAAATTTGTTGTGGATAAAAGTACTAGCACTAGATGGTCGGCAGAAAATGCCTTGTATAATTATAGCTATTATGGCGATAACATTACAGAAATTGCCCAAAATATGGCAGAAAAATCTTTTAATCAATGGAAAAACTCAACTGATCACAACAAAAACATGTTAGGTAAAAACCACTTAACACATGGTGTTTCATTTTTAATAAGAGATGATTTAGTTTGGGGTACAGATTTATTTTCTCCTTCTAAAAGAAAAAAATGACCCCACATTAGTTTTGGTTAATGTAAACCTCATAAAAACAAGGTTAGTAGTAAATTAAGTTATAAACCTGAGTTCGACATAAGAGTTAGTTTCACAAAACAGCATAGTCAAAACATTATCAATATGTTAGGGCTTGTCGGGTTAAAAATTTTAACCCTTTTTATTATCAAGTTAAAGGTTAAAACCCTGCAATTTCATTGCAGTTACTTTAGTTTCTATAA
>JBMYXB010000078.1:0-11464 GCA_049608005.1 Vicingaceae bacterium | reverse complement strand
GAATTAAGAAAACTCTTTACATCTTCACTTTTATTCTTTTTTCTTCCGCAAAAAACAGGCAAAACAAAAAAGCGTTTATTGAAATTCAATAAACGCTTTTTTTATACTTTAATTTTTTTTACTCCTCTAAACCTGCTAATCTTTTTGCCCAAGTTGGCCCAAATTTATTTAATAAAAATAATTTGATTGATCCTGGTACCACAATGGTAAATAAGAACATTAACACCCACATTGCCATAAAGAAAATGAACAAGAAAAATAACACTCCTAAACTTACCATATTGTTTGTTTTAAATTATAATAATTGTAAAAGTATAAAAATCTTATAATTAAGCCTAAATATTTGCAAAAAAATCATTGCCTTTATCATCACAAATAATAAAAGCCGGAAAGTTTTCTACTGTAATTTTACGAACAGCTTCCATTCCCATTTCTTCAAAGGCAACAACTTCAACCGATTTTATGTTGGTTTTTGCTAAAATTGCTGCTGGTCCTCCAATAGATCCCAAATAAAAACCTCCATATTTTTGACAAGCATCTGTAACACCTTGCGACCTATTTCCTTTTGCCAACATTATCATAGAGCCTCCTTGATCTTGAAACTCTCCAACATAAGGATCCATTCTGCCTGCAGTAGTTGGACCAAAACTTCCTGAAGGCATTCCTTCTGGTGTTTTTGCAGGCCCTGCATAATATACTGGGTGGTTTTTAAAATACGCTGGCATTGGTTCTCCTGCATCTAACATTTCTTTAATTCGTGCATGGGCAGCATCTCTGGCAACAATTAATGTTCCTTTTAAATTTAACCTTGTTTTAATTGGGTATTGAGAAAGAATTTTTAATTGTTCTTCCATTGGCTGATCTAAATCAACCTCAATAGCTGGTTCTAAATGTGGCGCAACTTCAGGTAAAAATTTCCCTGGATTTGTTTCTAATTGTTCTAAGAAAATTCCTTCTTTAGTAATTTTTCCTTTAATGTTTCTATCTGCTGAGCAGCTAACTCCAATTCCTACAGGGCAAGAAGCTGCGTGCCTTGGTAAACGAATTACCTTTACATCATGAGTAAAGTATTTTCCACCAAACTGTGCTCCAATTTCACTTTCTTGACAAATTTTTTGAATTTTATCTTCCCACTCTGTATCTCTAAATGCTCTACCACCAACACTTCCTACAGTTGGTAACTCATCATAATATCCTGCCGAAGCCATTTTAACTGCTTTTAAGTTTGCTTCTGCAGATGTACCTCCAACAACAAATGCTAAATGATAAGGCGGACAAGCTGCAGTTCCTAAATCTCTAATCTTAGCGGTAATAAATTCCGTCATAGATTTTTCGTTTAACAACGCTTTTGTTTGTTGGTATAGATAAGTCTTATTAGCAGAACCTCCACCTTTGGTTAAAAATAAAAACTTGTATTCATTTCCTTGTTCTGCATAAAGATCTATCTGTGCAGGCAAATTACTTCCTGAGTTTTTCTCTTCAAACATGTTAGCCGCAACTATCTGAGAGTATCTTAAGTTCCTTTCTTGATAAGTATTAAAAATACCTTTAGAAAGATGTTCTGCATCATTTACTCCTGTGTAAACATTTTCTCCTTTTTTACCCATTACAATAGCAGTACCGGTATCTTGGCAAGATGGCAACTGACCAGCAACTGCAATTTCTGCATTTTTTAATAAAGTATGCGCAACAAATCTATCATTATCAGTTGCTTCAGGATCATCCAAAATTTTAGCAACTTTTTCTAAATGGGCTGTTCTTAACATAAAAGAAACATCAGCCATTGCTTCTGCTGCAATTATTTCTAAAGCTTTAGCATCAACTTTTAAAACTTCTCTACCATCAACATTAATTGTAGAAACATGTTCTTTAGATATTAGCTTATATGCTGTAGGATCTTCTTTTAAAGGAAAAGGTTTTTCGTAAATAAATTCTGCCATTTGTTTTAGTTTGAATTAGATTACGAAGGTAAGCTTTGTAAATAATATAAAAAATGAGATAGTTAAAAAGATTTAACATAAAAAAACCTCTCGAAATAAAATCGAGAGGTTTAAATTTTTAAATATAATCTGTAAAATTAATCTACATCTAAAATAATTGCATTTGAAATTTTATCTGCAGTTGGTCCATCCCAAACAACAACTGCCACTTGTAAATTAGCACTATTTACTACCGTAGAAGGAACTGTTATTGTGTATGTTTCGTCAACAATTTCATCTGCGGCAAATGTTGTCCCCATAGACTCTATACCTAAGGCACCAACAGCTGTAGATGATGCTGCTCTAAGTACATTATTGTGAGCTGTAACTGCATTAGGAGAACCTGAAATAACTTGATCTTCCATAACACCATCTTCTAATAAGTAAACACCTAAATAGTGTTGCCCAGAAGCAGAAACAAACCTAACAGAAGTGTTTACTGTAACTACACCACTTGCTAAAGAAACATTAGCAGCTATTCCTACTTTTGCAGCTGTTGCTAAAATTGTATTTACTTCATTATCAAATTGAGTTGAAGAGGAAGAGAAACCTGCTTCAGTCATTGCATGGTTGGCTGCTGACATATAAGCGTGTGGTATTGAACCAATTGCAGGACTAAATGAGTTTGCAAACATATCTCCAAATTGATTTCCAAAAGAAGAAGAAGAACTTATTGCATCACCTGATTGACAATTTAGGATAATTATGTTAGTTCCAAAATTTGTTTCTAGATGTTCTTTTGTTGGATCACCATTTGCACCACAAGGCCCACACCATGTTGCTCCTTGATATGTCATTATTGCTCTTTGAGTAAAATCTGGAATAAGATCAATTTTATCATCACTATTACTTACATAACCTTCAATAGAATCACATTCTATTCTTGACACCTCAGGGTTCCCTAAACCATCACCATCTAAATCTTGAAAAAATGTTAAAGGGTTACACCTTGCGGTTGTATATCCGTGTGGCTGATTACAGTCTAAAATACTTGCATAAGGGTTTCCATAACCATCACCATTTAAATCTTTATACCACTCTGTTGCGTAAGTACAAGATCCATTTTCTAAATTAGCTTCTGGGTTAAAGTTACATGCTTCAGCATCTGTACACCCTTTAATTTCTTCTTTAGAACAACTTTGCATTGTAGTTAATAAACCACCTGCAAGAACTATTATTAAATGTAATTTTTTCATAATTTCTATTTTATATTATCAACTTTAAAAAAAGCTTTTACGAAAGTAGGGATAATTTATCATTATCCCTACTATAATTTACTTGAAAATTGAAATCCTAAGAGGATTAATAATATTTATAACGCTGATCTACAACACCATACTTTTCTTTTAGTGCTTCTAACAGTTGCCCTGTTGCACTTCCATTGTTTTGATTTAATTGTGTTTTTATTGCAGAATAATCTGTTGTTTCTGCTGCAGGAGTAACAGCTTTTATTTGTACTACAAAAACACCAGTTTGCCCTTCTATAGGGGCACTAATTTGTGCTTTATCTAAAGTTGATATTACTCCATTTACGCTCATTTCTTGTCCTAATCCAGGAATTGCGTAAGCAGCAAAATTAACATTAGATGCTGTTTCTTCTGGTCCTACTTTAGCTGCTAAATCGCTTAAGTTTGTTGCTCCTTGCATTTCTGCGATAAACATTTCTGCTTTCTTTTTCTTCTTAGCACCTAAATCTACCTGAATTTCTACCTGGTCCATTGTTGCAGTTCCTGCAGCTTTAACATCAGAAATATGTGCTACAACAAATGTATTTACAAATTGAAATGGAGCAGAAACACTTCCTTTTTCATTGTTAAAAGTCCATCTTACCAGCTCTCTAACATCTGGCATTCCTGGAAGATTTTTATCAGAAACTTTCACTTCTGAGGCAACAAATTTAGCATACTCATCAGATGTTGTAGCCTTAGTAAACAACTCTGTAGTACCATTATTTGAAAAGAACATACTTGCTTTTGCAAAAACAGCATCAAAAGTTTCGTTACTTGGAGCGTTCTTTCTAATAACAGTTGACAATTGAATGTTTCTTGATTTATCTGCCTGATCTAACACTTCTATTAAATGAAAACCATATTGAGATTGTACAATAACCATATCTCCAACGTTACCATCAAAACAAGCATCATTAAATGTAGGAACCATAGCTCCTTCTTTAAACCATCCTAAATCTCCACCTTCAATTGCAGATCCAACATCTTCAGAAATTTCTTTAGCTACATCAGCAAAATTAGCTCCATTTTGTATTTCTGTTTTAATGCTATCTAATTTAGCTTCTAATAAAGTGTCTGTAAATTGTTGTGTTGTTTTTAATAAGATATGACGTGCCTTTACAGAATCAGGAATCATTTTTGTTTGAGACAATTTAGATACCATAAATGCTCCATTTAAAGAATATACTGGAGTTATTGCTCCTACCTCTTGAGCAAAAAATGCAGAATCAATTCCTGAAGGTAAATTATCTAAACTATAAAATTTTTGATCTAAAGGAGCTTCAGAATTATAAACTACAAAAGATGAGTCATCATCTGTACTTTTAAATTCTGCAGCAGTTTCTTCAATCCACTTTCTTGCTTCTTCAATATCTTGTTCTGAAGGTTTAACTTCAAATTTAACATACTCAACCTCTCTTGATGCATCTTGCTTGTATTCACTTTTATGTTCGTTATAATAAGCTTTTAATTCTGCATCAGAAACAGTAATTGCACTATCTGCAACTGAGTTGTATCTTTTAGCAACAAATTTAATTTCACGCTGTTCGTTTTGCTCTTTATAAGTTCTTTTAATTAAACTAGATGTTGCGTATAACCCTTTTGTTAATAGCGTATTATATTTAGTTGCTATTCTTTCTTTTTGAATTCCATCTTCAAAAGATAACCATTGTGCTTTATTGGCAGCTGGCATTGTTTCTAAATTCTTTAAAAATTGTAACACTTGTGCTGGGTCAAATGATCCATCACTAGGATTAGTAAAAGCTTGTTGCACTTGTGGGTGTGGATTTTTTCCTTGAACCATATCAAACAACTCTCCAGAACTAACCGAAATACCTAATTCTTTAAATTGGCTTTCTAAAACAATTTCTCTAATAATTTGATTCCAAACTTGTTCTTTTAACGACTCTCTAACTTGAGCATTTGCTGTATTTTGGTTTTGATTTTCCCACAAACGAACTCCTTCTTCTAGTCGATTGTTAAATTCTATTCCTGAAATTTCTTGACCTCCTACTTCTCCAAGATTGTTGTTATTTCCTGTAAATAAGCTCTGAAGTTGATCTAGTGGTAAAAGGAATAATAACATTCCAACCCCTAATACAATCATCACTAATGCTGATTTTTCTCTAATTTTTCCTATTACTGCCATCTTATTTTTTTATTTTGGGTTGCGAATATACGATTGTCATTCCACAAAAAAAAACCTTAAATAACATTTATCTTGTTGATTTGTAGAATAATAACTTAAGCTAGTAGTTACACAAAATCTATAAAATAACATAAGAAGCAGATTACCAGACTCTTAAAATGTTTAAGACTAGCTTTTTTTAGCCATTATCATACTTAAAGCTTAGTTCTTAATTTGTTGCTTTTCTAGGGTAATTATTTCAATTTTATTATCACTTACTTCATCTATTTTAAATACCGCATTTTCTGAGCTTATTACCTCTCCTTGTTCTGGAATACTTTCATGAACACTAATAATAAAACCGCCTAAAGTTTCATACTCATCAGATTCTGGTAAACCTAATTGATATTTATTATTAAGGTAATCTATTTCTAATCTTGCAGAAAATTGATAAACATTTTCCTCAATTTCAAGTTCTAACAGTTCTTCATGATCGTGTTCATCTTCAATTTCGCCAAAAATTTCTTCTATAATGTCTTCTGTCGTTAAAACTCCTGAAGTACCTCCAAATTCATCAACCACCACAGCAATACTTCTTCTTTCTTTTAACAGTTTTTTTAACACATCATTTGCCGACATAACTTCTGGCACTATTGAAACAGGAAGTAAAATGGACTTTATAGATGCTGGTTGCTTAAACAACTCTTTAGAATGGGCATAGCCAATAATATTATCAATAGAATCGCGATAAATTAATATTTTAGACAATCCAGAATCGATAAAATTTTGCTTTAACACGTTAATAGGAGTTTCTATTTCTATTGCTGTAATTTCGGTTCTTGGAACCATACATTCTCTAACTTTAACATCAGAAAAACCTAAGGCATTTTTAAAAATTTGTATTTCAGAATCTATCTCCTCACCATCATCAACATTTTTTTGAATGTTAGCTACAAAATCTGCTAAATCAATTTTAGAAAAAGCCAAATCACTTTCGGAAGTATCTACCTTAAATATTTTTAAAATTAAATTTGATATTCCTACCGTAAAATAAGTAAATGGCAACAACAAGTAATAAACAATAGTTAAGGGTATTGCAGCAATAGTTAATACTTTGTTGGGGTTTATTCGAAACAAGGTTTTAGGCAAAAACTCAGCAAAAAAAAGCACTATTAAGGTAGATATTATTGTTTGCACGAGCAATACTACAAATTCATTTTCGGTAACCGACAATATTATTATTGGCTCTAAAAATTTAGCCATTACAATACTATATATTACCAATGCTATGTTGTTGCCCAGCAACATGGCTCCAATAAACTTTGCAGGCTGTTTTAAAAAATTAGAGAGCAATTTAGCTGTAAATTCTCCCTTATTTTTATCTAACTCAATTTTTAGCCTATTGGCAGATACAAAAGCAATTTCTATACCCGAAAATAGCGCTGAAGAAAACATTGCTAATATTAAAAATATCCAAAAAAGTGGAGTCATTTATATCTAAAATTATTTATTCTGAACTAAAAGTAAGTATTATTTCGTCATGTTTTTGAAGCGTTTCAATTGCCGCTTTCTTACATAATATAAAAGCATTGCCATTGCTGTAAAAAAGAAAAAGAAAAGGGCATCTTCTATGCCTGTAAATAAAACATGATAAATTGCCATACCCAAACTAATAACGGCAATCATTAACCACATATACTGTAAAAATCGTACTACTTTTTCCATTTTAATTTGTTTTTGTAGAGTCTTCTTTTTCCTCTACATTAATTACTCCTTTAATTTTATGAATTTTCCACTTGGTAAAATCTTGATTCGCCTCCATTCCTTCTCCCATAATAATTTCATCTTCAGTAGTAATTTTAACAAACTCATCTGAGTAAATTTTAGAAGAATCTTCTAACCATATTAATTGTTCCGTATTTAAAACCTCTCCCTTATCGTTTATTACTACAACATTATCTTTGGCTTCCATAATATTTTCAGAAACTTTATGTATAGCATAATTAGCGGTTAATGTAGATGTTACATGTAACAAAGAATCATAAAAAAGCACTTTAATACCCTTAGTCATTTCCATGTATTTATTTTCTTCTTTACCGTACTCTTCCATTAAAGGTGCAGTAATATTAATTTTTACATTCGATTTTTCTGAATAAATTAGCTCTACATTTTTACCAACACTTACTGGTTTATTATCTTTTTTACTTAACGATTCAATTTTAGCAACATCGTTTTCACAAGAACAAAGAATCCCGAATGCTAAAAGCACCGGGATAATTTTTGTGTTAGACACCCTAAATTTGCTAAAGGGTAAAAAACGTTTTATAAAATGCTTCGACAAGCTCAGCATAACATCTTTAATTTTATTTTGTTTTAATTGTAGTTGTTTCGTTTATCCAACATTTTACGGTATAAGAATCTCCTTTCTTTTTACCATAAAAGAACACATCTTTTGTTGCTGGGTAACGAGAAGAAATGCTTGCTATTTTTTTGTTTGCAACACTAGCAACACTTCCATCAACTGCTTTTGCTTTCTGATATTTATCTACAGCTACCCAATAAACACCAAACTTACCTAATTCTCCATCATCACACGAACTAGTACTTTGTGCATAACAATCTCCAATTAAAATATAAGGCTCTCCCCATCCACTTTTTAATCCTGCTGCTTTTAAAGCAGATGATCTTGCTTGAGAATAACTTTTCTTATAAGAATAAGCTTTTGCAATACTTAAAGTAAATTCTGCTTTTTCATCATTTGTTTCTGCCATTCCTACAGCTTTTTCAAACCATACAATTGCATTTGAGTAATCTTTTTTACTTAAATAAATTGTTGCTATACCTGCCGCACCAGATGCCGAAGGTTCGATTGCAAAAAAGCTTTCTGCAACTTTACCATAGATTAAGGCTCCCTCTTTGGTTTCATAACATTTATTTTTTCTTAATAAAGTAACTGTATTTCTTAACCAATCAATATTTTCTTTGTTAGCTTCAAAGTTTTTATCTGCTAAAGGAACCAAAACTGTACAATCTAAATATGGTGCAGTTACATTTTGAATTTTTTCTGTTGCTTTAATATATCTTGCTCCTGTTTTAGGGTTATCTTTATTAATGGCACAGATTGCTAAGGTTTTTTCAAACATTGTAACAACATCTTCTTTGGTTTTTTTACCTGCTTTTTCTAAATTAATCACAGTAAACATCATAGCTACTAAAGTACCTGATTGAGCTTTATTACCTGAAACTTCCATAGATTCACTTAAAACAGCAAACGTTTTTTCTTTATCTTGT
The DNA here is from genome assembly GCA_049608005.1 of Vicingaceae bacterium. Taxonomy (GTDB): domain Bacteria; phylum Bacteroidota; class Bacteroidia; order Flavobacteriales_E; family Vicingaceae. The sequence goes on along the minus strand of JBMYXB010000078.1, from coordinate 2,840 downwards.
TTGGTGCTTAACATGGCTTGTCCTTTTTGCCCAAGCACCAATCCTTTTTGCCCAAACATTTCTATACGTTGATCATAAATTGATAGCATTGTATCTAAATAAGCAGCTTTTAAAGTAGCATCTTTTTCTTTTTTAGCTAAAGCTTTATAAATTTTTACCCCATTAGTGTATAGCGTTTTTTGAGATTGCGGACAAGTAGCATAAGCTTTTCTCCATAAATCATGCGCTAATTTCGGTTCACTTTTTAAGTAATCTTTATAAATTAAACTTTCTATACAGGCAATACTATCTGCTGGAGTAGCTCCATATTTACCTTGCCCATAAGAGCTTAATCCTATTATTAATCCTGTTAGTATTAGTGTTATCTTTTTCATCTCTATTATTTTAATTTATTTTCAAAATAAAACTTGCTTTTATCTTAATCGTATTTTCTTTTTCGGAACCATGCTGCATTTATGGTTACTCCAACATTCATATTAAAGAAGTTTTCTTTTATCAATCCGTTTCCAGTTGTTCCGTTACTTCCATATTCAAAACCAAAGTTTAATCTAGGGAAGCTACTTTCAGATCTTCTTATGGGCAAACCAAAACCAAAAGTTATGCCAGACTCAACCCAATCAATATTATTTATTGCTAAATATGAGCTAGAGTGCCTAGCACCAATACGATAGGAAACTCTTTGCAAATAATTACTACCATCATATTTTGGGGTAAACTCTACTCCCGCAGCAATAGCATAGTTAGATTTATAAGTAAATAATGCATTATTAGTAGCAATTACTCCCCAATTAGCAGTTTTATAATCTACAGCAATTAACCATTCTTTTTCTTTTTCTAAAGATAATCCAAATCCTAATTCGGATGGCAATTGTATAACATCAGCTGCTTCTTGCACAAATTCAGAAGTGTCTTTTACTGTTCCAAAGTCTTCATTTCCTACAAATGATCTAACAATTTCTGTTTTTTTAGTGTTAATATCAGATGCTGCTTTGTATGTAGCTCCAATTGTTGCCTTGTAAACATCTCCTTTAACATTGGTAAAACTTTTTTGATATTGTAATCCAAAATCAACACCAAAATCTGCAATAGACTCATCTTTTACCTTCCAAACATTAAAAGCTTTTGAAACATCTCCATAAATTGCTTTTTGATCTTGATGTATTGTTCCGAAAAGCATATAGGCATTAATTCCAACAGATATGTTTGAGGTGGAATCAATTTTTAATGCAAATCCATTTCCAAAATAAGCTTTATTAACTGCCCCATCTCCTTCGTTATAAAAACTAACATTACCAGCAACAGGATCGTTTAAAACCTCATCATATTTATATCCAACATTAGAATAAGGTAAAATTCCAAAGCTTGTTCCCCATATATTTTTTACAATTGGAATCCCTATAGATAAATGATCGATATAAGAGTTATTTTGATATTGTGTTTCCGTCCCGTCATCTAAAGTTAATGCACTATTGGTATAGCCTACATCAAATGTAACTACAGAAATTGCCGAATAACTTGCTGGGTTAGTTAGATTTATATCTCTTATAGACCTAACACCTATTGAAGCACTCCCCATACCAAAATTGCGGGCAAAAGATTGTTTTCTTAAAATACCTATTCCATATTTAGAGTATGGTGAGTTTGTTGTTGCTTGAGAATACACCGAAGTATTTGCAATTAACAAAAGTAAAAAGACAATAAATATGTTGTTATTCTTCATTATAATTTAAAATTTCATTCAATCCTTTCAGCACTAAAAATTCGTCTGCAAAGATGCGATTTTTTGGTTCTAAATCAAATAGATTTATATCTCCTCCAGTAACAACTATTTTTAAGTCCTCATATTGTGAGATATATGTTTTTATCACTCCTTCTATTTCATGCTTTAAACCACTATAAACACCCGACATTATTGAGTTTTCTGTTGAGTTTCCTATTAATTTCAATTCCTCTTTATTAAATTGAACAGCAGGTAATTTTTCTGTAAAATAATTTAATGCTTTAAATCTCATTTCAAATCCTGGTGAGATAGCCCCTCCTAAATATTCATTTTTTGAATTGATAAAGTCGAAAGTAACACAAGTACCAAGGTCTATTACCAATAAATTATGTTTGTTATTTTTAACTCTTGCACCAATAGCTGCAGCAATTCTATCAACCCCCAACGTTTCGGGTGTTTTATACTTAATTTGCAAAGGTATAGGAGTTAGATGGCTAAGGTGTATTAATTTATGCTTTTTTAACAATCTAGTATCAAATTCTTTTCGAACCGAAGATAAAATTCCATTTTTAACTGAATAACCTGAGAGAAATGAATTTATTTTTTCTTTACTAAAATCTTTAACAATTTCAGAAATAATTAGCTTATCGTCCTCAAATAGAGCGAGTTTTGTAAACGTATTTCCTTGGTCGATTATAAAATTCATCAAAAAATTAAAGTTCGAAATTACAAAATGTAAATAAATGTTTTGGAGATAAAAATATTTAGTTACATTTGCCGACCGTTTGAATGGTGCCTTAGCTCAGTTGGTAGAGCAATGGACTGAAAATCCATGTGTCCCTGGTTCGATTCCTGGAGGCACCACTCACTAAAACCTCTCTAGTTTACTAGGGAGGTTTTTTAGTTTATAGCCCAATATAAAAAGTGGGCTTTTTAAGCATAAAACCCTTCTATCCTGCTTTATTTTCGAATAGGTTTTAACTAGGTATGCGGACCACTCTTCCATGTGTCTCTACCTTATTAAGGAGTGCTTAATAGATTCTCACAAGAAAGATTACCCCGAAACAACAAAAAGCCTCTCACAAATTAATGCAAGAGGCTCTTTTTACTAAACTAAACT
>JBMYXB010000077.1:0-11465 GCA_049608005.1 Vicingaceae bacterium | reverse complement strand
AATTATGTGATTTTAAAAAGATAAATGTTGCAGATCTTATATCGAACTCAGGTTAAAAGAAAGCTCTTACTTGTACACCTCCAGTATGTATAATTGGAGTGCCCTCAGATTTTCTGCCATTATAATTGATGCTTAACTGCATGTGCTTAGATATATTTTGCTGGTAAGTAAACTCCCAAGTCATATTTGCTCCTTCTTGCAAACCTTCTAAAATTTCGTAGGATAGTGAGGCGTTGTTGGTTCCAGAAAATTGATTATTTATGTAATTAAACCCAGCTCTAAAACTACCTTTAGTAGCAACGTTGTATCTTAATTCTGTACCTCCTTTTTGTGCAATTAAATTTTCACCTCCATAAAGCAAACTGTTCTTTTTTTCTTTATAGTTATAAAAGATGCTAACCCTAAACTTAGCGTTTGGCTGAAAAGTAAATTTTGGTTCAATTTCTAGTGTTTTTATTTCAAAATTTCTGTTGCTAAAAAACTCAGATTCACTGGATTTATATCCTCTTCCAGTTAATAAATTTAAAGTGTAAACCCGAGTAATATTCCACCTCGATTTAATTGCTCTATTCAAATTTTTACGCGTTTCTATTCCGTTAGTTAATAAGGATCTATCTCTGTTGTCTTGATAGGTATATTGAGTGCCAAATTTAGTTCCAGTTCTATTAAAGTATATTGTATTTAAAAAACCTAAGTTTAAAGAAACTAAGCTTGTGTCAGAAATGTTTCCTGCAAAAGGATTGTAATATTCGATCTTATCAGAAACCTTACGGCTAACCCTGTAATTTGTTCTGTTAGAAAATCGTGAAATAAATTTTTTAACACCTTTTTCTTTTCCCCATATAGTTTCTGGTCTTAAAAATAAGCCCTGATTAAATTGATTGGTGTAAGTTCTTACATAATCATTTGTTGGAGTAAATATTTTTATAAACGTTGCTTGATCTTGAAATGCAGCCACATCAAACTCATTCAAATCTTTTACGCCATTACCATTAATATCGCCAATATATGCGTGTGTACCTTGCCCGGGTTGCACTTCTGCAAAAGAAAATTCTTTTTTAACCTCTAAACCAGATCCTACCTCATAATAAGTGTTTGATGAAATGGCATTTTTTAAAATTTTAGCAACATATTCAACTCGTGCCAAAACATTTTCTTCAGGTTTTAATACGGTTAATTGATTTGCAATAATGTCTAATTTTCTATAAGTAAATTTACTTCTAAATTTATGGTTGCTATTTTTTAATATGTCTAAAGAAAAAGTAATGTCATCAGCTAAAGTGGTTGCACTAAAATCGGAGCCTAAAGGAGTGTTGTCGGCACGCTGCTTATAACTTAACATAAATTTATTAATTGTTGTATCGGCATTTTGTACAAAAGCCCTCCAAGCAAAAAACTCAAAACTATTAGCCTGTAAAGAATCAGAATTTTCACGTATAAAAAACTTGTTTTGTTCAGTTTCTTCATCAATACCAACAACAAACCAGTTAATACTTTTAGTTAAAGAAGCCCTATGTTTAAGGTAGTTTGTGTTGTTAATACCGTTAGTTACTAGGTAGTTTGCATCTCCGTTAAATTTAAACCCTTTTAAATAATAGCTTGCAAGTAATGTGTTTTGTAAGCCATCATACTCATTTTCATTTTTTAAAACACTTACGGCATAAGATAAATCTAATTTTTGTATTTGCTCTACGCCAATAAATGCATCAAAAATTTGCTGATTAGTTGTAAATTGAACATCAGTAATGTTCCAATTTCGTTGAAACTCAACAGCTCTAAAACGTTCTATAGGTGTAAAGTTTCTATCAACAAACTCATAACCGGTACCAATTTTAAATTTTAGCGGATCTTTTTTATTTGATAGGCTTATTTTGTTGCCAGCATTCATTTTAAAAGAGTATCCAATATCATCTTGTCTGTCTTTATCAGAAAAAGTATTAATATCATTATTAGAAACACCGCCCTCCCAGCGTATAAAAGCATCTTCAGAAAATTTATATGCTCCGCCAAAAGTTGCCATTTGTTTAGTTTTTGGTGTAACCAATAGTACTACGGGTTCGTAATTTCCTTGCATAACTCCAGCGACAGGTGCAACCCACTCATAAACTTTACCATTTGCTGTACTTTTAATTTGCACATAGTTTCCTTTATTAGGGCCTAATTCCGAAAAACCAAGTTGATAAATTGCACTATCAGGATTAGTAGAATAAACATAAACAGGGCTAAAACCTAAGGTATCTATTGCTTTATACAAAACAATGTTTTCAGAAAATTCGGCAGTACTAACATTGGGTACAATTGCATTTTCTAAACTATCACCAATTTCCGATAATAGGAGCTTATCATCATCAGATAAATCTTGCTGTAAAGGTTGGTTTCTTGAATCTTGTTCTGAGTAAATATTTACACTTAAAGTTAGCTTGTCACTTACAAAATCATTACCAAAATGAACCAATGATCTAGCATAATTTTTATCAGAGTATTGAAATTCAGCAACAATCCTAGAATCTTTAGTAATAAGTTTATTTGTTGTAAATGTTAGCTCTGAGGTGTTGTAATCAATAATGTAATCATGCTCGTTTCCTCTTTTCATTAACTTTCCATCAACATAAATATTTTCGGTACCAGATAAGATGATTATAAATCGTTCATTTTCAGCTCCTGTTAACCTATAGGGGCCTTGATTTCCTTCAACTCCTTGAATTTTATTTCTTGCAAACTTTCCTTTAGAAATGGCTGCACTTATTATTGGGCTCATGGTGCTTGCGTTTTCTTTTTTACTGGTGTTAAATTTCATTTCAAAGCTTCCTCCTTTTACTTTTTTGTTAAAATTCATAAAGTAACTTTTAGGTCTTTTGATATAAAAATCTCCTGCAGTTAATTTCCAAGAGTCACTAAATAGCTGTACAAAAACTCTATCAAACTCTTGTAGTTGTTGTGTGTTTCCTTCTGCTTGTATGGGTATGTTATCGTCAGAAATACTTGCTAAAATTCTAACTTCATCACTTATTTTACCCGAAAGTTGTAGGTTTAGGCTAGAATTAACCGATAAATCTTGATTATTCCCAAAAACTACTCCCCTAGAAATGCTTCCGCTTTTGTTTAAACCATTTAGATAAAAAACATCTTCATTATTAGCTGAGTATTCAAAAAGAAAGGGGTTTTTAGTGCTTTTCAACTCATTGTCAATCCCTTCAATCTTTTTATGTTCGTACGATTTTGATAAAGAAATAGGAAGTGTTCTGTAAGTAATTGTACATGATTTTTCTAGCAAATTTTTATCCTTAAGAATAAATAAACCTTGAGGGTAGTTAAACTCATATTTTGAAGGTGGAACTAACTTGCTATTAACAACTATAATTTCTGATTGGGGTACAAGACTTAAGCTGTCAATTTTAATCGTATCATTATGCAGCACAATAGTTTGTTTTTTAATGTTGCTAACCCCTTGAGAGCGTGCCGTTTTGCAACATGCAAACAGTAAAATAAATAATATTAAATAAAAAAATCTCAATATTTACAAGCACTTAAAATAACAAGCAAAGATACAATTTGTAATCCAGCATAAGTTGAACATAAAAACGAATAATTATCTGTTATCATATAACATCTTATTAAAATCAACACTTTAACCAACATTAGTTAATATTTTATGTTGTAATACCTATATTTGCCATTACGAAATTTAAAAGAGAGCATGAATAAATTGATTTACTTATTAGTTGTATTTACAGTTATACTATCTAGCTGTGGAAGTAATCAAGACTCAAATACAGCAGCCCCTTTAATTGCTAAAGGAAATGTAAAATATGGTGGTGTTTTTAAGATGAACGAAACCGAAGATTTTAAAAGTTTATATCCTTTAAATATTACGATGGCTCTTGAAGATCGTATTGCTTCTCAAATTTATGAAGGTTTAGTACAGTTTAATCAAGAAGATTTAAGTATTATTCCATCTTTAGCAGAAAGTTGGGAGGTAAACGAAAATGCAACGTCATACACATTTCATCTTAGAAAAGGTGTAAAATTTCATGATAATAAATGTTTTGAAGGTGGTGTTGGTAGAGAAGTAAAAGCAGCAGATTTTAAATATTGTTTTGATAGAATTTGTGAAAGTAGTCCAACCAATCAAATGTACTGGACATTTAAAGATAAAGTAAAAGGAGCTAATGAACATTTTAATTCATTAAAAGATAAACAAGCTAATGATAATGGTGTTACAGGTATTACGGTAATTGATGATTACACCTTAAAAATTGAGTTAAATCATCCCTTTGCAGGGTTTTTAAATATATTAGCACACAATGCAACTTACGTTTACCCTAAAGAAGCAGTAACAACTTACGGAGCAGAAATGAGAATTAACCCTGTAGGATCAGGTGCTTTTGCTTATAAAAGAATAAAAGAATCTGAAACGGTAATTTTAGAACGCAATAAAAAGTACTGGGGTATTGATCAATTTGGTAATCAATTGCCTTATTTAGATGGACTTAAGTTTTCTTTTAACAAAGAAAAAAAAGCAGAATTGTTAGAGTTTAAAAAAGGAAATCTTGACTTAGTTTTTAGATTGCCCTTAGAAATGATTAACGAAGTTGTTGGTGAATTAGAAGATGCTAAAAAAGGCGGAAACAGACCTTACGTTATGCAAATATCACCTGCATTAAATGTGTTTTTTTTAGGGTTTCAACACCAATTAGAACCTTTTAATAATATTAATGTAAGAAAAGCTTTTAACTATGCTATAGATAGGGAAGCAATAGTTACTTATACCTTACAGGGTGAAGGAAGACCAGCTGTTAATGGATTTGTTCCGCCTTTTAAAGGTTATGATTCTGAAAGTGTTAGAGGTTATGAGTTTAGCCCTTCAAAAGCAAAAAAACATTTAGCTAAAGCAGGTTTTCCTAATGGGAAAAATTTCCCTGAAATTGCTTTGCAAATTAATCCAGGAGGAGGAGATAGAAATATACAGGTAGCTGAGGTAGTTCAAAAGATGTTAAATGAAAATTTAGGCATAAACATTAAAATTGAGCAAATGCAGTTTGCACAGCATTTAGAAAGTGTTGAAACTGGAAAATCTTTATTTTGGAGATCTGGCTGGGTTGCTGATTATCCTGATCCAGAAAACTTTTTAAATTTACTATATGGTGCACATGTTCCTAAAGAGATTTCAGAAAAGGCTTACATTAACCCTATGCGTTATGAAAGTTCAACGTTTGATTCTGTTTTTGATATTGCTTTAAGAGAACTAAATACTACTAAACGTATGGAATTGTACAGACAGCTTGACCAGATAGTTGTGGATGATGCTGTAACGATGCCCATTTTTTATGACGAAAATACAAGACTTATTCAAGTTCATGTTAAAAATTTCCCTTCAAACTCTATGGAATTTAGAGATTTATCGGAAGTTTATTTTGATGAAGAGGATCTTTAATCACAGATAAATCTATAATATTAGGCTTGCATTGTTGCAAGCCTTTTTTTTGTTTATTAAAAAACGTTTTCTTGGTTTTATTCGTATTATTGTATCAAAATCATTTTATGAGTAAAGTTGCATTAATTACAGGAGTTACAGGGCAGGATGGAGCCTATTTAGCAGAACTTTTATTAAGTAAAGGTTATGAGGTTCATGGTATAAAAAGAAGAAGTTCTATGTTTAATACAAATAGAATAGACCACCTTTATACTGATTTACATGAAGAAAATGTTAAGTTTTTTCTTCATTATGGTGATATGACGGACTCTACCAATCTGATAAGAATTGTGCAAGATGTTCAGCCTGATGAAATTTACAACTTGGCAGCTATGTCGCATGTACAAGTTTCTTTTGATACACCAGAATATACTGCCAATGCAGATGCAACTGGTGCGTTAAGATTATTAGAAGCTATTAGAATTTTAGGTTTAGAAAAAAAGACTCGTTTCTATCAAGCTTCAACTTCAGAATTATACGGCAAAGTAATGGAGGTTCCTCAATCCGAAACAACACCTTTTTACCCAAGAAGCCCGTATGCTGTTGCTAAACTTTATGCTTTTTGGATTGTTAAAAATTACAGAGAAGCTTACAATATGTATGCTTGTAATGGTATTTTATTTAACCACGAAAGCCCTCTTAGAGGAGAAACTTTTGTTACCAGAAAAATTACAAGAGGTGTTGCAAAAATAAAATTAGGATTACAAAAAAAGATTTACTTAGGGAACATATCTGCAAAAAGAGATTGGGGACATGCTAAAGATTATGTAGAAGGAATGTGGAGAATGCTACAGCAAGATGTTGCTGATGATTATGTTTTAGCAACAGGAACTACAACTACTGTTAGAGATTTTGTAACCATGTCTTTTAAAGAAGCAGAAATTGATGTAGAATGGTCTGGCGAAGGAGTTAATGAAAAAGGAACGAACAAAGCTACAGGCGAAGTTATTGTAGAAATAGACGAAAAATACTTTAGACCAACCGAAGTGGATTTATTAATAGGAGACCCTTCTAAAGCTAAAAAAGATTTAGGATGGGAACATACTCACGATTTAGCAAGCTTGTGTAAAGATATGGTTCAGGCAGATCTTAAATTATTTAAACAAGATGAATACTTAAAAGCTGGAGGCTTTAGCGTTTTACAACAAAATGAATAAAACAGATAAAATATACATTGCAGGCCATAAAGGAATGGTTGGTTCAGCTATTGTTAGAAAATTAACAGCAGATGGATTTACAAACCTTATTTACAAAACTTCTGCAGAGTTAGATCTTACCAATCAACAAGCAGTTAACAATTTTTTTGCTGCCGAAAAACCTAATTTTGTGTTTTTAGCAGCAGCTAAAGTTGGCGGAATACTTGCTAACAATAAATATAGAGCAGATTTTATCTATCAAAACATGATGATAGAATCTAATATTATTCACGCTTCTTATGTAAATAAAGTAACCAAATTGCTCTTTTTAGGATCGTCATGCATTTATCCTAAAATGGCGCCCCAACCATTAAAAGAAGCTTACCTTTTAACAGATACTTTAGAGCAAACGAACGAACCTTATGCTATTGCAAAAATTGCAGGTATAAAAATGTGCGAAGCTTATCGCGATCAATATGGATGTAATTTTATTTCGGCAATGCCTACTAATTTATATGGCCCTAATGATAATTATGATTTAAACAGTTCGCATGTATTACCTGCTTTAATAAGAAAATTTATAACTGCTAAAAATGAAGACACTAAAACTGTTGAGTTATGGGGAACAGGATCGCCTATGAGAGAGTTTTTACATGTAGATGATTTAGCTAAAGCCTGCCTTTTTTTAATGCAAAATTATAATGATAAGCAATTTGTTAACGTTGGTACAGGAACTGATATAACCATTAAAGAACTAGCTTTAACAATTAAAGAAATAGTGGCGTTTGAGGGCGATTTAACTTTTGATACCTCTAAACCAGATGGTACACCGCGAAAAATAATGGATGTTTCCAAAATTAATAACTTAGGTTGGAAACACAACATTGAATTAAAACAAGGCATTCAAATGGTTTACGATCAGGTTAAACATAATGATTTTCAAAAAAATGAGCGTTAACAAGAGCTTTCTTTAAAACGGATATATTTTATAAATACGTACTCTTGTAAAATTATCATGACAATTAAACACTCATATATTACACGTATTTTTTGCTTAATATTTTTTGTTGGATTTACATCTGCAACCATAAATGGACAAATACTTGGGGTAAATGAAGCTTTATTTACCGATCAACCTTTTTTTAACACCAACTTTATTAAAGTAAATAATATTAAAACTATTACAGGTATTATATCTTCTAAAAAGGTGCGTGATATTATTAGAAGTAAAGGATTAAAAACGTACTATAAATTTAATAGAAAAGGCGAACTTGCTCAACAATATAAAAGCCATTTATCTCAAAAAAAGATAGATACAACATCAACCTTTTATCGTTACAATCAGTTGGGTAAAATTGTATCAAAACGAAAAAGTGAAGGCTTAGGATTTTATTCTTACCAATACCAATATGATTTAAACAACAACATTGTATCACAAACTTATAGTCGAGATGAAAACAAGTTTAACTCAAAAAATAAATTTGAACTTAAAAAAAGATACATTATTAAAACCGATAGTTTTTCATACCAATTAAATACAGAAAACCAAACTCAAAAATATTTTTATAACAGCTATGGTATAAAATACAAACAACAAACAAATACATTTGATAGCCTAGGATATTTAATTGAAGAAAAAACAAAATTTATTATTGGCAACAATAAAACTAAAACGAGTTACGAATACGATAATTACGGAAGGCTTTATAAAAAGCAATATGTAGGAAATCTTACACAGAGCAAAAAAACAACAGCTATTTATACTTACGATGAAATTGGTAATGTTCTTGAAATAAAAAATTACTTAGCAAGCGAACACGTTACAACAAAAGAATTTTTGTATGATGAAAAAACCATGCTTTTGTCAGCAATAATAATACAAGATATAAAAGCTGAACAACTGCGTATAATTAAATACAGATACACATTTTACAAGGATGCAGTAAATTATACAGAAAATTCTAAGTAAAAAATAGCACTTAAATTTACTCTATACTATATGTTAGTGTGTCTTATCTATCTCCTTTTTTAATTAACAATAATAATCTTAAATTTACGACTCATATAAATTATTTTTTTATTGCACTATGAAAAATCTATTCAAAATAAGTTTAATATTTATTACAACAATAACTGTAAATTTTGCATTTGCACAAAATGGTAAACACCTTAAGTTAGATGGTGTTAGTGCCTTTGCTGAAATTTTAGATCATAATGATTTAGATATTGATCCTTCTGAAGCATTTACAATTACTTGTTGGGTAAAATCAGATAATACTTCCTCAAACTTTAGATTTATCGATAAAAAAAATGCAGGGAATGCAGGTTATGAACTTGCTACTGCATCTGGTACAGGTGGTTTTTGGGCACACAACAAAAATTCTGCTAACCAAGTAGTTACTCCATCTGCAGGAGGTGCAAGCATTAGTGATGGTAATTGGCATCATTTGGCTTATGTATTAAATATTTCAGATAAAACTAGTAAAACCTATATAGATGGATTTTTAGACGAAACATTTAGTCATGTATTAATTGGAGTTTATGGTAGTGCAAATTCTGAAAATTTATACCTTGGAAAAGACCTTATAGAAAACACATTTTATGATGGAGATTTAGATGAAATTAGATTTTGGTCGTACGAAATGACTCCAACAGATATTATGGCAGATATGAATGATGCTAGTTTAACAGGTGCTGAAACCAACTTAATTGCTTCGTGGGATTTTGAAAATGCAACAGGTAATAGCGTGCCAGATATTAGTGGGAATGGACATACAGCTACAATGTATGGAGGTGCTTATACGTTTGATCCAGACCATGATCAGACCATAACATTTAATCCGATAACATATAAATACACTACCGATGCACCATTTACTGTAAGTGCCCAAGCAAGTACTGGTTTAGACATTACCTATTCAATTGTTTCTGGCCCAGCCGTAATTGCAGATAGTACAATTACCCTAACGGGTTTATCTGATACTGTAGTTGTTAAAGCTGAACAATTAGGAAACGCTACTTATAATCCAGTTTCTACCACACAATCTTTTTATGTGTTAGATTTAAACAGTATTTACCCTGAAGTTAAAGTGAAGCATACCGATGCTTTTCCTATAGAAATGCCAACATTAACAGCTTACCCATTATATGCATCTGCAACAATTGATGAACCTACACAACTTAATATTACTAATATTGAATTTGAAGTGGATGGAACACCAGTACCAACAACTTTAGAAAATGGTTACTTTTTTGGCTGGTGGACTCCTGCAACAACAGGTAATTATAACATTTATACTAAAGCAACTGCTAGTAATGGTAATATTACTATTGACACCGTTACTGTTGATGTTGTTAACACTGCAGCTACGCAAAATGTACAAACTTTTGATGGTGATTTAGTAGCCTTTGGTTTTGGAGCAAACAGAACTTTTTATGGTAATTATACATTGCCACAATCTTTAGGAGCGTACGATCAAATTATTGCAAATTTTGCAGTTACTTGTCCGGCAATAAATGGCGGTTGTGATGATTGGGATAGATTAGCTTATGTAGAGTATAAAGCACCAGATGGCTCTTGGATGGAATTATTTAGATACATTACACCTTATGGCGTTGCGTGTAATCATAGTATTGATATTACTGATTATGCCTCTATGTTGCATGGTAATATTGAATTAAGAATGTTTATTGATACTTGGGGAACAGGCGGATGGGACATTCATTTAGATTTAGATTACATACAGGGAACACCAACTTATACTTATTCTAACATTCAAGAGTTATGGCATGGAAGTTATAATTTTGGTAACCCAACTAACTTACAACCTTGCGATACTGTAACGGTAGATTTTCAACCAAATACACAAAAAGCAACTTTCAGGCTAACCACTACCGGACATGGTTGGGGAGGTAACAACACCGGTAATGCTGCAGAGTTTTACAATGCAACACATAATTTTCTCATTAATGGTACTCAGGCATACTCTCAGTATTTATGGAACACATGTAATCCAAACCCTGATAATTGTACAGGGCAAGCTGGTACTTGGCAGTATAATAGAGCAGGCTGGTGTCCTGGAGCTATTGCACCGCCACATATTTATGATGTAACATCGCAAATTGGAAATGCACCATTCGATTTTTCTTATATATTTAAACAATCGTATCAAGATTTTTGTCATCCTAATAACCCTAACTGTGTTTCTGGAACTACTTGTGCCGATTGTAATGATGGTTACAATCCATTTTATAGAGTTGGAGCTTATATGATTAGTTTTAGTAACTCTCCTTTAGCAACAGGCTTAAGTGGAGGAATAAAAGAGGAAGAACAATTTAAGATTGATTTGTTTCCTAACCCTACCAATGGTTTATTTAAGATGGACCTAACAAAAGAAATGGGAGAGGTTGTTGTAACCATAAATGATGTAACTGGTGCTACTGCCAAAACATATTATTTCGATAATAAATTTGAATTACAAAATCATCAGTTTGATATTTCTAGCCTAAGCAAAGGGGCTTACTTTATTCATGTAAAAACCACACACCAATCGAGTGTTAAAAAGGTAGTTTTAAATTAAATTGAAAAGAGCTTTGCTAATGCAAAGCTCTTTTTTATCCTAATAAGAATAGGTGACTGGTGTTATTTGTTGGTGTGTTGTAGGTAATTTCCACTTAATTTCTGAAAATTAATGAGCCATTAGCAGAAAGTGAATTTTAAGAAATGAAAAAAGCAATCGTTATAATATTCCATTTACTTTTATCTAATAGTTTTTTTTCGCAACAAATTAAGGTTACCAGAGATTTTGGGATTTGGGGAGGAGTAAATATTGAGAAAAAACTATCCAAAGAAATTG
>JBMYXB010000076.1:0-11664 GCA_049608005.1 Vicingaceae bacterium | reverse complement strand
TAATTCCTTCTTTAAATTCTTTAACTCCAGAACCTAAACCTCTCATTAATTGAGGTATTTTTTTACCTCCAAATAATAATAAAATAGCAATAGCGATTAATGCCCATGACATTCCACTTGGCATTCCTAATAATAAAACAGTTTCCATAATTATAAATTTTACCTGTTAATTTAAAGCAGTTTTGAAACAACAAAGTTACGAAAGATTTTGGTTTGATAACATTTATAGAGAAAGAACGTTATTGCTGTTTTGGCCTGCAATCTCATAATTGAGCGACCTGCTTTTTTGTTGGAGATTCTGGATCAAGCCCGGAATGACGGGAAGATTTGTTTACCTTCCAAATCAAAAATAAAATTGCAGCACTTAAAACAAAACTAAAAGAATAAGTCATTAAACTTTCACTCCCTTCTCCAAAAGGTGTAGCAGCTTCATTATTTACAAACTCAGGATATAAATAACTTGCAATTACAACTGTACCGTTATTAATAAAATGCCCTAAAATGGGTAACCATAACGATTTTGACCACAAAAATAAATAGCCAAACAGTGCTCCTAATAACATTCTCGGAAAAAAACCAAAAAACTGCATGTGTAAAGCACTAAACAAAAAAGCGGTAATCCATATTCCTATATGTGGATTTTTAGTCCAAGCAATCATTATTTTTTGTAAAACGCCTCTAAATAATAATTCTTCGCCAATTGCAGGAACTACAGCTACAACTATCATCATGTAAATTAAACTGCCTACACCATTAAAAGTTAAAAAAGCTTTTGTTAGGCTTTCTGCTTTACGCTCACTCTCCCTCATCCATTGCTCTACTCCACTTAAAAAATCGGGCAAAACCATGTTGGCATTTACCTCTATTATCCAAGATAAAAATGGTGTTAACACCACCATCAAAATAAAAATATACAAATAATTAACAGGCTTGTTTAAAGTAGCTAAACTCAACTTTTTAAATGGTTTTTTTGATGCAATTAATCCATAAACCAAAGGCGGAACAACAAATAAACCAACAGCACTAAACAATTGAAACATTTTCATTCCTTCAATAACATTTGGAGCCGCTAAATTATTAATGTTAGAAGGGTTAAAATCATAAATAATTGCCGCCAAAACTCCTCCAACAACAGAAAATAATACTACAGAAATCAAACATAAAGACAGCAATAAAATCAGTTGTAAAAAAGGTCTGTTATTTAATTCTGCTCTAGAAATCATATTTATAGTAGTTTTGCACCACAAAGATGGTAAAAATAGGCGACATAGAATTAGGTGAATTTCCACTTTTACTGGCTCCAATGGAAGATGTTAGTGACCCTCCATTTAGAGCTTTATGTAAAGAAAACGGTGCAGATTTAATGTACACGGAGTTTATTTCTTCGGAAGGTTTAATTAGAGATGCTGTAAAAAGTGTACAGAAATTAGACATTTTTGAATATGAACGCCCTGTAGGAATTCAGATTTTTGGAAACAATATTGAATCTATGAAGCAAGCAACAGAACTTACTGCGGCTGCTAACCCCGATATTATTGATATTAATTATGGTTGTCCGGTAAAAAAAGTTGCTGGTAAAGGTGCCGGAGCAGGAATTTTGCAAGATATTCCTAAAATGGTAGAAATGACCAAAGCAATTGTTGATTCTACCAATTTGCCTGTAACGGTAAAAACACGTTTGGGTTGGAATGAAGAAACCAAATACATTGTTGAAGTTGCTGAGCGTTTACAAGATGTTGGAATTAAAGGACTTTCTATACACGGAAGAACCCGAAAACAAATGTATAAGGGTGAAGCCGATTGGACCTTAATTGGTGATGTAAAAAATAACCCAAGAATGCACATTCCTATTTTTGGAAATGGTGATGTTACTACTCCTGAAAGAGTTGTTGAAGTAAAAGACAAATACGGTGTTGACGGTGTTATGATTGGAAGAGCCAGTATCGGTTACCCTTGGATTTTTAATGAAATTAAACACTTTATGGCTACGGGCGAGCATTTAGCTGAACCTACCATACAAGATAGAATTACTGCTGCCAGAAGACATTTAGAAATGTCGGTTAAATGGAAAGGCGAAACTTTAGGAGTGGTAGAAATGCGTAGGCATTATGCTAACTATTTTAAAGGAATTTCTCACTTTAAAGAGCACAGAATGAAATTGGTTACTCAAGATCAAAGTGCCGATGTTTTTGAAGCTTTAGATGAAATAGAAAGCGTTTTTGCTTAAAAACTTTTTTGTCATTCTGAATTAAATTTTCTGCTATGCTTTAGCAAGCATAGAAAATGACATGAAGAATCTTTTTATTCATAGTGTAATTCATGTTCTTTCAAGCTTAAGTGCTATCAAGTGGGGGTTACGGGTCAAGCCCGTAATGACGAATGCAGGATTACAAATACTTTTTTGTTAAAATTCTTACAGGATACCAAGAAGCGATGAGCCCAATAATTATTACAATAATAGAAACGTTTACAAAATCGATAACATTTAACTCTATGGGGTAATAATCTATTACGCTGTTTTCTAATTTTAGCAAACCAAATTTAAGTTGCAACCAACAAATTATTCCTCCTAAAAACATACCGATAAAAGCTCCTAAAAAGTTGATAAGCATTCCTTCTGCAAAAAATATTTTACGAATTACCTTGTTATTTGCCCCCATTGTTTTTAAAATCCAAACATCTTTTTGTTTGTCTATAATTAACATGGTTAGCGATCCTATAATATTAAATGAAGCTATTACTAAAATAAAAGAAAGGATTAAAAAGGTAATCCATTTTTCAGTTTTATTGGTTTTAAACACCAATTCATTTAATTCAAAACGAGTTTGTACATTAAATTTATTACCAACAATTGCTTGAACTTTTTCTTTTGTCTTTTGCCAATCAACTCCTTTTTTTAAGGACAATTCTACTGAAGAGAGTTTGTTTTTATGTTTCAATAATTTCTGAACAAATGCTAAATCTGCGACAACATATTTGGTATCAAAATCTGGGTTAACAGAAAATATTCCTGTGGCATTTGCCATTTTCTTATTAAATTCAGAACCAGGAGCAAAACCTTTTGCATTGCCTTTTTTAGGAACAATTATACTTACTTGATAAACACTTTTAGAAATAAAAAGAGAAAGCTGATCGGCAATTCCCCAACCCAAAATAATGTTGTTTTTATTTTCTGAATTATGATAAATTCTACCTTCAATCAACATAGAATCCATTCCCGTCATGGCATAAAAACTACCTTCAACACCTTTAATATTGGCAACCGTTTGTTTGTCTTGATATTTGATAAGGGCAACTTCTTCTATAGCCGAATTGTAAAATTCCACTTCATCAATAGCTAAAACTTTTTC
Organism: Vicingaceae bacterium; assembly: GCA_049608005.1. GTDB lineage: Bacteria > Bacteroidota > Bacteroidia > Flavobacteriales_E > Vicingaceae. The sequence continues at coordinate 8,314 of JBMYXB010000076.1, read as the reverse complement.
TTTAGGAAAATCTTCGGCATTAAATGTTTTTCCTTCAACCAATGTAATTTTTAAATCTGGATCAAAAGAAGCATAAAGGTTTTCTACCAAAGTTTCTAAACCATTAAAAGCAGAAAGCACAATAATTAATGCCATGGTTCCCACCGCAATACCACTAACAGAAATCCAAGAAATTATATTGATAACATTTTGTGATTTCTTTGAAATCAGGTATCGTTTTGCTATGTAAAAAGGGAAGTTGATAATTTTTTATTTAACCGCAAAGAATTTTAAGTTTTACGCAAAGAACGCTAAAATTTTAAACTCTTTACTTCGGTTTCGCTCAGTATAAAAAGAATTAAAGAAAATACGCTTCTTTTCTTTGTGATTTCTTAAAATTCTTTGCAACAATTTTATAATACAATTCCTATTTATAAATAATCAAAAAATAATTATTCCTTTAAAAGTTGATCAATTTCTTCAGCATAATCTAAAGAATCATCAACGTAAAAGGCAATTTCAGGGGTAATTCTCAATTGTTTTCCAATTCTTCTTCCTAATTCGCCTCGTATCATTTTTTTATGAGCTGTCATTAAATCAACACATTCTTTTGGCTCCATATCGCCAAAAACACTAATATAAATTTTAGCAAAACTTAAATCTGGAGCAACTCTTACAACAGTAACCGTTAACATGGTTTTAGGAAACCAGTTAGCCGAATTTAAATGAAATATTTGGCTGATTTCTTTTTGTAATAATCTTTCTACTTTTTGCTGTCTAATCGAACTCATAAATACAAAGGTAACAAACAAATTGATTGAAGAGAACCGTTAAAGTCAAGAAATACTTCTGAGCTTTTTTTGAAAAGTTAATGCAGCACAACAAATTTTCCGCTAAAAGTATCTTTATCGGTTTTTACTTTATAAAAATAGAAGCCATTGTCTAAATCAACTGTATTTATTTTATACGTTCTTTGGTTACTTACATTAATATTTTTTACTATTTCTCCTGTAACAGAATAAATTATAATGGCATCAAAATTATTTTCAGCTAAAAAGTTAAGGTGTGTATTTGCTGGGTTTGGGTAAATTGAAAGTGCGTTTTTGGATTGTCTTATATCATCAGCGGTTGTTGTTATATCTTGATAATATAATCTTTGTCTGCTATTCCATTGCATCCAATTTAATTGAAGTGCTAAGTTATTTTGATCATAAAACAAAACAGTATCTAAACCATTATAATCTAAAAGAAAAGATTGTTGAAACAATAAATTATTAGCAAAATTTACTTTAAGCGTATCGTTATTAAGTGTAGTGCTATAATTTAACTCTGTTCTGGCTTTCCAAAAAGCGGCATAATCTTCAAAGCCATAAGGTGCGGTGTTGCTAGAAAGCCCATTTAAGTAATCTTGCTGAGCTAATAACTTGTATTGTCTGTAGGGTGTATTAGTATAGTTACTGGAGCGTTGTTATCTTCATATCTTGAACTAACATCTAACCATTGTTGTACTTTTTGACTGTAATTAAAAGGAGTTATTGGATCAGAATTAAAAACGTCAGAAATTGTCATAGGAACCTCTAAAATAGGGGATCTTTCAGTAGTAAATTTTTGTCTTCTAAAAGCAAAATAAGGAAACCCTGTAAGAATATTATTGGCAGAATAGGTTGAGTTATACAAATAACCTAATGTATCTAAACCAATAATTAAAGAGTCAGGAAAAGCTAAATGCCCAGCTCTAAAGCTTTTTATTGTTACAGGGTAGTCGTTTTCTAATAACTCTTTAGAGGTTTCTAATTCTCCTAAAACACTACCGTTAGAGGTAGATGGAGAAGTATAATAAGGTGAGTAATTAGCAGTATTGTTACCTTGTGTTCCAAATGGAAAATCTGCAAAATCAGGATAGTGCCCAACCGAATGAGATGCTAAAACATGCCCATCATTAAGTAGTTGAGTGTACTCTACATTTGCTCCAATATAAAAGTTGGTCATCCAGTTATCACTTAAGTACCTGCATGTTATGTTGTATTGTGCTTTAATTCCATTTTGCTGCTCATAAGTTGAAAAATATTGCATGGTATCAATAGCTGTTCTACTATCAATATCATGTGTTATTAACACTACCGATTTAAGAGTGTTGGGTATTGTATGGGGGTATATTGTATGAGGAATATATTCTCTTATAATATTTCTGATTAAGAACATTAATACATCTGTGCTAGGTTCAAAACCATTAGAATAAGATCTGTGAGCGCTTATATCTAAATTAACAAAATTTCTATAGGTAATATCTCTAAAATCTGGCCCTAAAAGGTAAGTGGTGCCACTACCAACGTTGTTTTTAATAAAAGCTGGAGAGTTATCTTCATAACGACCTAATACTATACTAGAAGGGGTTGCGACATATTTTTTAGTGTAAAAATTTGTAACTAAACTTGGTTTACCTAATGAAATACGAGTTTCTAATGTATCGTTTATGTATTGAAATAAATTTGGATATGTAGTGTTGTCAAAATCGATAAAAAACATATCGTTGGCACTAGTACTACTACTTATACCAAAAAGGTTAAATAAATCATTTTCTCGTAACGAAGATGAGATTAACACCCCTCCATTTTGAACATAATTTTGAATGGTGCTAATTTCTGCTGGAGTTAAAGTATTGTCTTTAAACCTAGAGCCAGTAATTACCACAGGATAGTTTGTAATTGCATTTATAGAAGATCCTTTATCGTAAGGAACCTTAATAAAATCTAATATATTTTCTGCAGCATAATACCTTGATAAATTGGTTTCGCTATTGGTTTGCGTCATGTCTAACAAATACACTTTTCTTTGTGTTTGTGAAAAGCTAGATAGGCAAATAAAGAATGTGAGTAAAAAAACGAAATGTTTCATAATTGAAAAATTTACAATAAAGCACAATAAAGGTAGGGAATAATATTTAGACAAAAAATGTTTAGCTCTTAAACCAACTCAAAATCGAGTTGCTTTTTTACTAAATCAGCTCTTCTAACTTTTATTTTTACCTCATCACCCATTCTATATTCTTGTCCGGTATTGTTTCCTCTGGCACAATAATTAGGTGCATCAAAAGTATAATAATCACCTTCTATATCGCTTAATCGAACCATTCCTTCGCACATATTATCTACTATTTGTACAAACAAACCCCATTCGCTTACGCCAGAAATAACGCCTTCAAATTCTTCGCCTATTTTATCTTCTAAAAACTCAACCTGTTTATATTTTATAGATGATCTTTCGGCTTCAGTTGCTGCAATTTCCATCTTAGAAGAGTGTTTACACTGGTCTTCTATTTCTTGCTGATTGGCAGAAGCTCCGCCATCTAAATAATGCTGTAATAAACGGTGCACCATTACATCAGGGTATCTTCTAATAGGAGATGTAAAATGAGAATAATGATTAAATGCTAATCCATAATGCCCCACATTGTTAGAAGAATAAACGGCTTTAGACATTGTTCTTATGGTTAATTGCTCAATCATATCCTCTTCGTTTGTTCCTTTAACTTTTTCTAACAAACTGTTTATTGATCTTGCAACTTCTTTTTCTTCCGTTTTTAAATCGTAACCAAACTTTTTTACAAAGTTAGAAAGCGATTGTAGCTTTTCTGGATTAGGTTCATCATGTATTCTATACACAAATGTTTTTGCTTTTTGTCCTTTAGGAGCTATTCCTATAAACTCGGCAACACGCTTATTAGCCAATAACATAAACTCTTCTATTAGTTTATTGGCATCCTTACTTTCTTTAAAAAACACGCCTAAAGGGGCTCCGTTTTCATCTAAATTAAACTTAACCTCAACACGATCAAAAGCAATAGAACCCTTTTCAAAACGCCCTTTTCTGAGCAGTTTTGCCAATTTATCTAATTGTAAAATTTCTTCTACTAAATCGCCTTCTTTGGTTTCTATTCTTTCTTGAGCTTCTTCGTAAGTAAATCTTCTATCAGAAAAAATAACTGTTCGCCCAAACCATTCTTTTAAAACATTGGCTTTTTCATCCAACTCAAAAACAGCGGCAAAACAAAGTTTTGTTTCGTGTGGTCTTAAAGAGCAGGCTTGGTTAGATAAAACTTCGGGCAGCATGGGTACAACTCTATCCACTAAATAAACAGAAGTTGCTCTTTTATAGGCTTCAACATCTAAAATAGATTTTGGTTGGATATAATGCGAAACATCCGCAATATGTACTCCAATTTCCCAATTACCATTGTCTAGTTTTTTGATAGAAATAGCATCATCAAAATCTTTGGCATCTTTAGGATCGATAGTAAAAGTAGTGGTTGTTCTAAAATCCCTACGTTTTTTTATCTCCGCTGGAGTAATCTCTAAATCTAAATCTTGTGCTGCTTTTTCTACTTTTGGAGGAAACTCATAAGGCAAACCAAACTCGGCTAAAATAGCGTGCATTTCGGTTTCATTATCTCCAGGTTTTCCTAAAACTTGTAAAACCTTACCAAAAGGGTTTTTCTTATCTAAGGGCCACTCGGTTATTTGTGCAATAACTTTATCGCCATCTTTTGCATTTTTTAACTTATCGTTAGATATAAAAATATCAACGGGCATTCTTGTATTATCTACAATTACAAAAGAAAAATTAGTCGATTTTTCTATTACACCAACAAATTCTGTTTGATGTCTTTCTATAACCTCAACAACTTCTCCTTCTGTTTTTTTACTGTGTTTTGCCGAAAATATATTGACTTTAACAAGGTCTCCATTTAAAGCCGTATTGGTATTTCTTGGATGAATGTAAACATCATTTTCCATCCCATCTACAACAATGTATGCTGCACCACGCGAAGTCATATCAACCTTTCCTTCAATAAAATTTTCAGATTCGTTTAAACAGAACTTTCCGCGTTGTGTTTCTCTTAGTTTTCCTTGGTCAACCAATTCTAAAAGGATAATTGTAATTAGTTTTTTATTGGCCATATCTTTAAAACCAAAAGCACTGCTTAGTTGCTTGTAGTTAAAAGATTTGGTAGGGTTTCTATCAAAAACATTAATGATTTGTTGTAATAAATCATGCTTAAATGATCCTGATTTTCTTGATTTTTTATTTTTTTTATGTCTTGCCATCTTACCGACTAAAGTAGGAATAAAAAAGTCCCGATAAATTATCGAGACTTTAAACTTATCATACCGTAATGTTAATTTTTATCCATTCAAAATCAGTTTTTTAAATTTTAATGCGTTTTCTGTTTTAATGTTTAGGAGATAAACACCACTTGCAATGTTAGTTGTTATTCCTGTTAATCCCAAGTGCTTAATTTTTTATACATTTCTTGATGTAAGTCAATTAGTTCTTGACCGGGATTAAAGTTATAATTGCCCCAAGTAACTTTATTAATCGATGTTTTTCCAATTCTTACATCAATGTAAAAAGTTCTGTTACCAGGTTCATTCATTTCTATCCCTTCTACACTAAGGTCTTCTAATTTTTCTAAAAAGTAAATTAAATCAGCCTTTCCTAATTCTTTAAAAAAAACTTCTCTATCATAATTGTAATCATACTTATGTACTTTACCGTTTTGACTAAGAATAAATTCTGTATAAATTCCAGAATAGCCTCCTCCTTGCCCAATTGCATATCTTTTACCAACAGGGGGAGCATCTGCCTCAATTTGCTCAGCAGATTTACAGCCTATTAATAAAATTATTACCGATAACGTAAAAAAAAGACCTTTCATTTTATGGATTTGAATTTTTGCTGCATCTAAAGAATAAAAGTAGCTAAAAACAGTTTATTACTTGAAGTTATTTAAAGTTGAATTGTGAGATTGAAAATTACTTGTTTTTTTGCAGAACGAGACATTTTTAAGAAGCATAGCCAAAGCTATGGTTGGAGAAAATAACGAAGTTATGTGGGAAAACAAACATTTCTCAAATCACAAGTTTGATATTAAATAACTTCACAATACTAACCCTTTAAAATACTGCACTATGAACTATTTCACAAAAAGGAACAAAAATTTAGAAAAACTAAGAGGAATCTATTTTCAGATAGGATTAATTGTTGCTGGAGGCTTAACACTCCTTGCTTTTGAATGGACAACACCTATTAACACTCATGATTTGCCAGATTGCACACTTATTTATGATGAAGAGTGGGAATTACCACCAATTCTTCCTGAAAAGGAAATAGAAAAACCTAAGGTTAAATTTACTGAAGCACGACAAAAGTCGGAAACTTTTATAATAGTTAAAGAGTTGCCAGAACCTACTCCTGAAACATTACCGGAGCCAACACCTGATCCAGAATTAAAGTTTAATCCTGACGAGTATTATGTTCCTGAAAAAATTGAAGATGAAAAAATACACACATTTGTTGGCGAAATGCCAGAATTTATTGGAGGAGTAAAAGAATTGTTTAAGTATTTAGGAAGTAATCTTAAATACCCTGTTAGAGAAAAAGAAACGGGAATACAAGGCACTGTTCATTTACAATTTGTTATTGGTAAAAAAGGAGAGATAAAAAACATTGAGGTGTTGCGAGGTGTAAATGAGGCGATAGATAACGAAGCAATTAGAGTTTTAAAAGCTATGCCTAATTGGAAGCCTGGTAAACAATACGGAAAAACAGTTAATGTTAAATATAATTTGCCAATTAAGTTTAAGTTAAGATAGTATATTCAGGTTTAAATTAAAAATCCTTTTCTGAGTTACTCAGAAAAGGATTTTTAGTTTTGTTATGGTGTTAGCCTAATTTTTTATGTTCAAATAAATTAACTCAATGCTTTTCTTACATCAAATTTATCTTTTAAAATAGCTTCAATTTTATCAATAGCTACACGCTCTTGCTCCATGGTATCTCTATCTCTAATGGTAACAGTATTGTCTTCTAATGTTTGATGATCTACCATGATGCAGAAAGGTGTTCCGATAGCATCTTGTCTTCGGTAACGTTTTCCTGGAGAATCTTTTTCATCGTAAGAACAGTTATAATCAAATTTTAAATTGTTTAAAATTTCTCTAGCCTTTTCTGGTAAGCCATCTTTTTTAGTAAGTGGCATAACAGCAACTTTAATTGGAGCTAAAAATGCAGGCAATTTTAAAACAACTCTTTCGGTATCGTTTTCTAATTTTTCTTCAGTATAAGCTGCAGAAAGTATGGCTAAGAAAGTTCTATCTAAACCAACAGATGTTTCTACAACATAAGGAACATAACTTTCGTTAATTTCTGGGTCAAAATATTGTAATTTTTTTCCTGAATGTTCTTCGTGTTGTTTTAAATCAAAATCTGTTCTAGAGTGTATTCCTTCTAATTCTTTAAATCCCATCGGAAAATCGAACTCAATATCTGCAGCAGCATTTGCATAATGTGCTAACTTAATATGATCGTGAAAACGGTAATATTTTTCATCTATCCCTAAAGATTTGTGCCATTTAACACGCTCTGCTTTCCAGTGCTCATACCATTTCATTTCTTCACCCGGGCGAACAAAAAATTGCATTTCCATTTGTTCAAATTCACGCATTCTAAAAATAAATTGACGGGCAACAATCTCATTTCTAAACGCTTTGCCAATTTGTGCTATTCCAAAAGGAATTTTCATTCTGCCAGTTTTTTGCACATTAAGGTAGTTTACAAAAATACCCTGAGCAGTTTCTGGTCTTAAATAAATGGTATTTGCAGCATCAGCAACAGCACCTATTTCTGTACTAAACATTAAGTTAAACTGCTTAACATCTGTCCAATTTTTAGAACCACTAATTGGGCAAGCAATTCCTAAATCTTCAATTAAAGTTTTAATAGCCGCCATATCATCAGCATCCATTGCTGTTTTAAAACGTGCATTAATGTCATCAATTTTTGCCTGATTTCTTAATACGTTTGGGTTGGTTGCTCTAAACTGTTCCTCATCAAAATCATCACCAAAACGTTTTACTCCTTTGGCAACATCTTTTTCCGTTTTTAAACGGATTTTCTCTACATATTCTTCAATAAGAACATCTGCTCTATATCTTTTGTTAGAATCTTTATTGTCAATTAATGGGTCGCTAAAAGCATCAACATGCCCAGAAGCTTTCCATGTGGTTGGGTGCATAAATATAGAGGCGTCTAAGCCTACAATATTTTCATTCATACCTACCATGGCTTTCCACCAATAATCTTTAATGTTTTTCTTTAGTTCAGCACCCATTTGACCGTAGTCATAAACAGCACTTAAACCATCATAAATTTCACTTGATTGAAATACAAATCCATACTCTTTAGAGTGAGAAATGATTTTTTTTAAATTATCTTCTTTGTTTGCCATCCTGCAAAAGTAATTTTTATTTTGACAAGCTAGGTAAAAACCTGAGTT
>JBMYXB010000075.1:0-11774 GCA_049608005.1 Vicingaceae bacterium | reverse complement strand
GCAGTTGGAGTTGGAGTATCTCCGCCAGCTTTATTGGCTCCCATATCTCGTCTAGAAAAAGCATTTGTTACAGTAAGCGTTGATACTAAAACCAAAGCAACTATTCTTGTTATATTTTTTGCAATTCGCATAATAAAATATTATTTCTTTTTATTAAAAATTTAATTGAAGACCTAACCTAATTCTTCTAGGTAAAGCATAATTACTTGAACCTGAATTATTCCCAACAGCTAATTTAGCCGAATATAAATCTCTGAAAGATTGAGGATCAACATTTGTTTCCTCAATAAAATCTTGTTGATAAGCAGCAGCTAAAAAACCATCATCATCAGATGTTCCAGTGTAAGAATAAACAAACAACGTATTTTTAGCATTAAGTAAATTTAAGATCTGAACATATACATTTAAATAAGCCTTCTTTCTTTCTTCCCCCTCTTTAGCTTTACCCCAGTTAAATTCAATATTTCTATCAATCTTAAGATCAAAAGTAGTTGTAAAAGGTAATCTAGAAGAGTTAATTTGACCTTCTTGAGCATTGTTACCTTGCCCTGCTCCATTAATAAATACTTGGTTACCACTAACTCTTGATCTTTTTGTATATGGACTACCAGAACCAGCTCTCATTGTTAAGTTAACACCTGTATTTTGTAAAATATTTTTACCCCATAAAACAGGACCTTGATAATTTTTCTTTTCTCCATAACGGTAATCTGCAGCTAATAGAATAGCATGACGTTGATCCACATTAAGAGGTGTTAATGTTCTCAAATTACCAAATCCCGCATTTACAAGCCCTCCTGCTGAATTTGTACCAGATCCAGTACCATCAGCAAACTGTAAAGTATAATTTGCTCTTAAAGTTATATTACCTCTTGTTCTTAAATCATAAGTAACCGTTAAACCTTTTGTAGTACCAAAATCTCTGTTTCCATAAGTTTGGTAATCCCCAGGAAAAGCTCCAATAACCTGAGTTCTTTGTACTTGATTTCTATTTTCTCTATAAAAAGCAGCTAATTTTAAAGAAGAATAATTATCTAATTTTTGTTGAAATCCTAATTCATAATCAATCGTTTGTTCTGCTTTAAGGTTAGGGTTGTTAAATGCATTTCCAAACAAGTTATTTCCACCTTCATCAAATGCTAAATAACTAATCAAATCTAATCTATTTACTCCACCAGAAGGACGCTGTGTTAACACATCATAATGAGCAAAAAATAATGCTTCATCAGAAATAGGAAAAGAGAATGCGATTCTTGGAGATATATTAACTTGTGGTTCATAATCTGTAAAAGATTCTGAATTTAAATCTCTAAACACGTTATTTTTATTAGGATCTACTAACCAAGGTTGTGGTACCGTTGTAGAGTGTAAAACTCCTGGGTCTGTAATTTCTTCACCCTCTTTGTTATACCATATATCTCCATCTCTAAAACCTACTATTGATGAAGCACTTGGATCTGTTGCATCAGAAACGTACACATGAAAATCATCACCAATATTACTTGGTATTTCTACTCCATTTGCGTTATCAATATCAGCTCTTACATCTCCTAAAGTTTTTATAGGTAAAATAGCATACTTATCTTTTAATATCGATTGGTTTGCATCATATCTATCAATTCTTACACCAATATTAAATACTAAATCATCAAAAGCAAATTTATCTTGAATATATCCTGCTACATAAATTGGTGAAAAAGCAGGAGTTTCTCTCATTTTATCTCCTCTGTCATCAACTTTATTAAAGAAGTCATCTAAACTTGGATTGCTTGTTAACTTGTTTCCTGCATAATCATAACCATAATTACTAACAAAACCAGAACCTGCTCCATTTAACTCATCAGGAGAAAACATTCCAATATCCCAAACATCAGGACCGTAAGAATCAAAATCAATCCAATTTAATCCTTTTTCATCCATCCCTAAAGATGCTCTTAAGTTTTTATCAAAAGTACTGTGACTTTCTTCAACATATTTTTGTCCAAAATCGAATTGATACAAACTTGGGTTTCCAGTTCCTACTACAGTTGAATCAAATTGACCAATCTCAGTATTCCTAGAATCTCTTTGCTCATTAACCAAACCTCTACCAACTGTCCATAAACCTCTTGGATTATTTACAGTATAACTTCTATCTACATTTTGTTCGTACTCAAAACCAATTTTAATTTCATGATCTTTAATACTTGCACTACCTCTAGCAGAAACTCTAAATTGAGATTGATCAAATTTAGAATACCCATTATATGGAGCTCCCATTGCTGACCACAAACCATAAACATTAGGTATTGCAGATCCATTAACTAAACCTTGCCCTGCCTGAACCTCATCTATCGTAGTCCAATTGCCCGCAGATTCGTTTGCATAAAGATTATAATAATTAGCTGTATAGTTAGATAAAACTGGGTTAACATCTGACGCTTCAAAGCTATACAATGTAGTAGCCTCACCAGAAATCAAACCAGATCTAGATGCTCCAATTGGGTTTCCTTCAGAATCAACAACTTGAAAATCATCATTATTATATACTTTATCTCTTCTACTAGTAAATTTACCTACATAACCATAATAGGCAATATTGCTTTCATGTCTATCGCTTTGAGTTGTATTTTTATTTTTTGAATAATCTACCTGAAAAGAAATGTAAGCATCTTTAATTAAAGAAGGGTTTTCTTCATCCGTTGAGTTAGCAAAACGTTGTGTAAAACGACCATAAACCCTCCAAGTGTTTTGAAGAACCTGAGGATTGTTTTGAGAATTTAATAACGAACCTGCTCTTGAATACCCTCTTCTATCTCTATAATCAAAAGAACCACCAATTTTAACATAAGTAGTTTTAGAGGTAACAATATCAACATTACCCGCAAGGTTAAAAGATTTTCTTGCAACATTTAATCTAAATGGAGTATCTTCTAAATCTTTATCTCTTAAAAAAGAAGCAGTATTGGTTACCCCATTAACTCCTTCATTTTGAGATAAAGGAGTAGCATTTAGTTCATCCATTTTATCATTATTTACTTTTTGAACTCCTCCATAATAAGGTCTAGGATCAACCTCATGCTTAAACTCTCCTGCAAGTGAGAAACCCACTAGGGCATCTTTTTTATTACCTGCTGAATCTTTTCTAGTTAATAATGGCCCTGATAAGTTAAACCCTAAAAGGTTAAACCCAAAATTATCTAAACCTACTACTTTATCACCAGATTTAAACCCTGAAGTAACATACTCTAAACCTCCAGCCCATTCTTTTGAAGCTCCTCTAGTTGTAATGTTTACAATACCACCAGTAACATCTCCATACTGAGCAGGAATACCACCAGTAATAACCGACACCTCTTCTATTGCAGATTTAGGTAAGTTTTGAGAACCACGAACTTTAATACCATCTATATACATATCAGTACTCCCACTCCTTGCACCTCTTACACTTAAATTATTAGACCCATCATCGGCAGAATATACACCACCTACTGTTGCAGCAATAGCAGCAGCAGATCTACCTGGCATTTTTTTAATGTCTTCGGCAGTTACTGTACCCCCTGAAGATGTTTGATCTTTAGAAATTAAAGGCACTTCATACTCTACAACTACGAATTCATCTAAATTTTCAGCTCCCGAAGAAGCTTTAATGTCTGGTACAAAAGTAATTTTACCACCATTAACAATTACACCTGCGACTTTAATTGGTTGGTAACCTACATAAGTAGCTTGTAAATTATATTTACCAGGGTTTAATGCCGGAAAGGTAAATTTACCATCAAAATCTGTAGTAGCACCTGCAACTTGAGATCCTCCTTTCATTAAGACAACACTTGCAAAAGGAAGCGGTTCTCCATTATCTTTGTCAAGGATTTTTCCTTTTATAGTTCCACCCGATTGAGCAAACGCAACAGAAACTGTAAACAATACAGCTACTAAAAAAGCTAGTTTTTTTAACATATTCTAAAAATTTATTTTATCGTGCAAATAAAGAGGGGTAAAGATATATAATATAAAACTTGAAATCCAAATTATTTTAAGTAAAAATATAAATAGTTTTTGAATATATTTTTTTGGATTTATAAACGGTTGTTTATCAGAACAAAAATGATATTTATTTACAAGGAACGAAAAATCATTGAACAAAAAAAGAGGCTTAACGCCTCTAAATATTATTTATTTTTTTGTAACCAACACTCCTTCGGTTGGGTCAGGGTCTGGGTCATCTCCAGAAGAATCATCTCCTGTTCTTGACCCCCCATCATCATCTTCATTATCGTCACCACCTACTACAGTTCCATCATCATCTTCATTATCATCACCACCTATTACAGTTCCACCTCCTGGGTCACACCCTCCATCATCATCATCTCCTCCCATATCTCCTTTATCATAAACAGGTGCGTTTTCATCATCTATGGTTGTTGTTGTATTATCATATTGAGGAACAGGTTGATTCTCTTTTTTACAAGAAAAAACAACTAACATCAAAAATGATAGAAAAACTATTATTTTATATTGTTGTACTCTTTTTAACATACTGCTTACAAATATAGGATATTTTTTTAAACTAAAAAATGTATTTTTTTGAACTAACGCCCCCCAACTTATTTTATTATTAATAATATCAATTAATTTTAATTAGTTATTATAATTTTACACATTAGATGCTAAAATCAATTTTTAAGATACTACTCTACCCTATTTCTATTTTATATGGATTAGTCTTATATATAAGGAATAAGTTTTATGATTTACAATTATTTAATTCTACTCAATTTAATATACCTGTTATATCTGTAGGAAATTTATCATTAGGAGGCACTGGCAAAACACCTCATATAGAATACTTAGTTAAACTTTTAAAAGATCAAAATAAAATAGCAACTATTAGTAGGGGTTATAAAAGAAATACAAAAGGTTTTGTTTTAGCCAACGAACAATCTACAGCTAACGATATTGGTGACGAACCGTTACAGTTTAAAACTAAATTTAAAAATCTTATTGTAGCTGTTGATGAAAAAAGGGTAAATGGAATAAAGAAGGTTTGCGAACTACACCCTACAACAAATTTAATATTATTAGATGATGCCTACCAGCATAGAGCTGTTAGTAGAACAACTAACATTTTATTATCCGAATACAAACATCTTTATTGTGATGATTTTGTAATACCCTCAGGAAGGTTAAGAGAATTTAAATCGGGAAGTAAAAGAGCTGATATAATTATTGTTACAAAATCGCCAAAAAACATAACGGATAAAGAAAGGAAGAACATCCTTACAAAATTAGCCCCTAAAGATTACCAATCTATTTATTTTACTTCTGTTAAATATGGAAAAACCACCCCATTTACATTGGCTGCAAAAAACACCCCCATCAATAATCAAAAAGTTATTCTTTTAACAGGTATTGCTAAACCGAGCCAACTAATAAAAGAAGTAGAAAGTACATTTCATATCTTAAAACATTTAAAATATTCTGACCATCATTCTTTTAGCAAATCAGACATTAATCATATAATTAACGAATACAATCAACTAAAAGAAAATAATATCATTGTAATTAGTACCGAAAAAGATATTATGCGACTATCTTTACCAACTATTTTAAAACAATTAGAACAGATACCTATTTTTTATATTCCGATAGAAATTGAATTTAGTCAAAATGACAAAGAAGCATTTGACAAAAAAATATTAAAAGATGTTAAATAAGATAAAAGAAACTAAAGCTTTTTTAGAAAGTAAAACCACTGTTAAACCAATTGTTGGAATTGTATTAGGAACAGGTTTAGGAAACCTGGCATCAGAAATTAACGTTGAAACTGCTATTCCTTATGCTGAAATTCCAAACTTCCCAATTTCTACAGTTGAAGGTCATAGTGGAAAATTATTGTTTGGAACAATAAATAACGTACCTATTGTAGCAATGCAAGGTAGGTTTCATTATTACGAGGGGTATTCTTTAAAAGAATGTACTTTTCCTATTAGAGTTATGAAATACTTAGGTATTAATAACTTGTTTTTAAGCAATGCTAGTGGAGGCGTAAATGCCAATTTTGATATTGGTGACATAATGCTAATTACAGATCATATCAATTTATTTCCTGATAATCCTTTACGAGGAAAAAATATTGATGAACTAGGCCCTCGTTTTCCTGATATGAGTGAGCCTTACGATAAATCTTTACAAGCAAAAGTATTGGATATTGCTAACAACAACAACATTAAAATACAGCAAGGTGTTTATGCAGGGTTAACAGGCCCAACATTTGAAACACCTGCTGAATATAAATACGTTAACAAACTTGGTGCAGATGCTGTAGGAATGAGCACAGTACCTGAAGTTATTGTTGCTAGACACATGGATTTACCATGCATGGCATTATCTATCATTTCTGATTTAGGTGTTGAAGGAAAAATTGTTGAAATTAGCCATGAAGAAGTACAAGAAGTAGCAAAAGAAGCAGAGCCAAAAATGACCTTAATTATTAAAAAACTTTTAACTAACTTACACACACAATAAGCCCTTTTAAACATGAAAAAATCTACTCTAATTATCGTTTTTGCACTATTTATTATTGCTTGTAACAGCCCTCAAAACAAAGAATCTATTACCATTACTGCGGGCAATTCTACTCCAGAAAAAACAGCACTTAAAAGTGCTACAGATTTTACTTTAAATGATATAAACGGAAATCCAATTGCCCTATCATCATTTAAAGGTAAAGTTCTTTTAGTTGACTTTTGGGCTTCTTGGTGCGGCCCTTGCAGAAGAGAAAGCCCTAATTTAGTAAAAGCTTACAACAAGTACAACATCAAAGGTTTTGACATACTAAGCGTATCTTTAGACGGTGTACCACAACAGCAAACCCCTAAACAAGATTGGTTAAATGCAATTAAAGCAGATGGCTTAATCTGGAAAAATCATGTTAGCGATATAAAAGGATGGAACTCTTCTGTTGTATCTCTTTATGGTTTAAGAAGTATTCCTGCAACATTATTAATTGATAAAGAAGGTAACATCATAGCTAAAAACTTGAGAGGCAAAGCTTTGGAACATAAATTAGCAAGTATCTTTAATTAAAATAAACCACTATGGATTGAAAATCCATAGTTTTAATTCGCAGACTGAAAGTCAGCTTCGTGAAATGCCTAGTGAAATACAGAAGTAATACACAATTGATTTGTGTATTCGTGGCTAAAACATTTATAGAAACTAAAGTAACTGCAATCAAACTGCAGGGTTTTAACTAAATAATAAATTATGATAATAATAGGAATTGCAGGAGGTACAGGTTCAGGAAAAACAACTGTAGTAAATAAAATTGCCAATAATTTACCGCAAGAAAATGTAACTATTTTTCCGCAAGATGCTTATTACAAAGACAATTCAGAATTAACATTTGATGAGCGTAAAAAAATAAATTACGACCATCCTAACTCTATTGATTTTGATTTATTACTACAACACATTCAAGAATTAAAAGACGGAAAAGCAGTTAACCAGCCTATTTACTCTTACTCTACCCATGCTAGAACCGAAGATTATACAGTTGTTCATCCTAAACAAATTTTAATTGTAGAAGGTATTTTGGCTTTTACCAACGAAGAACTTAGAAACCATTGCGATATTAAAATATTTGTGCATACAGATGCTGATGACCGTTTAATTAGAAGAATAAGAAGGGACATTACTGAACGCGGAAGAGATGTGCAAGAAGTATTAAACAGGTACGAAAAAACATTAAAACCTATGCACAATCAATTTATTGAACCCACTATGAAGTATGCCGATATGATTATACCTGTTGGTGGAGAAAACAAAGTTGCCATTGATGTTTTGGTTTCTATGATAAAAGAAAAAATTGGTAACTAATTTTTTTTTAAGGCATGAAAAACTTACTTCTTTTCATCTTAACAAGTTTAACCTCCCTCCTATTTTCTCAACAAAAAGATACTTACTTTCAACAAAAAGTAGCTATTAATATTGAAGTGACTTTAAATGATGTAAAGCATGAATTGAATGCTTTTGAATCGATTAAGTACACCAACAATTCTCCTAACACGCTTGATTCTATCTATTTTCATCTTTGGCCAAACGCTTACAAAAATTATAATTCGGCATTAGGCAAACAACAATTAGAAGATAACAATACCGTTTTATATTATGCTTCTGAATCTGAAAAAGGATTTATCGATAGCATCGATTTTAGAATTGACAATAAACCTTTAAACTGGAATCTTACTCCAGAAAATGAAGACATCTGCATAGTTCAGCTAAAAACACCTTTAAAACCTGGAGAAACGGTAACTATTACAACTCCTTTTACGGTTAAAATTCCTTCAGGAAAAATTTCAAGACTGGGTCATATAGGACAATCTTACCAAATAACACAGTGGTTTCCTAAACCTGCGGTTTATGATAAAAGTGGTTGGCATCCGATGCCTTACTTAGATCAGGGAGAATTTTACAGTGAATTTGGAACTTTTGATGTACACCTAACACTTCCTGAAAACTACGTTGTTGGTGCAACTGGCGATTTAATAAGTGGAGAAAAAGAATTAAAATGGTTAAATGAAAAAGCAATTAAAACTCAAATAAAAGTTGACAATGGAGCTTTAGATACAGCTTACAGAGTAAAAAATGCAATGTCTTTTCCTGCTTCATCAGAAAAAACGAAGACCTTACATTATCATCAAGAAAATGTGCATGATTTTGCTTGGTTTGCAGATAAACGTTACCATGTTTTAAAAGGAGAAGTTGAATTGCCACAATCTAAAAGAAAAGTTACTACTTGGGCAATGTTTACCAACAATGAGGCTAAGCTTTGGAAAAAAAGCATTGAGTATTTAAATGATGCTACCTATTACTATTCGCTTTGGAATGGTGATTACCCTTACAACCATGTAACTGCTGTTGATGGCAGCATTAGTGCTGGTGGTGGCATGGAATATCCTAACGTTACCGTAATTGGAGAATCTTACAATGATTTTATTTTAGAAACAACCATAATGCATGAGGTTGGTCACAATTGGTTTTATGGAATTTTTGGCACTAACGAAAGAAAATATGGCTGGATGGATGAAGGAATTAACACCATGAATGAAAACCGTTATATTGAAACAAAATACCCCAACAGCACTATTTTAGGCAAAAATGATTCTACACAAAAAAAGTTATTGAACATTATAGATATTTCTAAATTTAAACATAAAGCATCTTACGAAATGGCTTACTTAATTAATGCTAAAACAAATAAAGATCAAGCCATTAGCACACACTCTGCCGAACTTACTTCTTTTAATTATGGTGGAATTACCTACTCTAAAACAGGTATTGTTTTTGATTATTTAATGGCCTATTTAGGCGAAAAAACTTACGACAAATGTATGCACCGTTATTTTGAAACTTGGAAATTTAAACATCCACAACCAGCAGATTTACGTACAGTTTTTGAAACTGAAACAGGCAAAGATTTAAGTTGGTTTTTTGATGATTTAATTAACACTACCAATAAAGTTGATTACAAAATAATGAGCGCTAAAACCAATGCTGATAGCACCTTTATCAAAATTAAAAACAGCGGAAAAATTAACAGCCCTTTTTCTATTGCTGGAATTAAAAATGGAAAAATAATTACCACTAAATGGTTTGAACCGATTGAAAAATCTGATTTTGTTTCATTCCCAAAAGGAGATTATGATCAATTTAGAATTGATGCTCAGCTTGACATTCCTGAAGTTAACAGAAAAAACAACACTTTAAAAACCAGAGGGTTATTGAAAAAAACAGAACCTTTACGCCTGCAATTTGGCGGAAGTTTAGAAAATCCTGATAAAACCCAACTCTTTTTTACACCTATTGCTGGTTGGAATATGAACGATAAAGCAATGCTAGGAATGGCATTTTACAACTCCTTAATTCCTAAAAAAAGATTTGAATATGTTATTGCCCCACTTTATGCTTTTAATTCAGAAAATATAAACGGTTATTTAAGTGCTTTTTACAACATTCATCCAAATTCAATTTTCCAAAACATTAAAGTTGGTAGTAATGCTGCTTCATTTTCTTATATAAGAATTAATAGCATCCAAAATGCAAGCGGAAAAGAAATTTTAGAATATTACAAAATAGCTCCTTCAGCTAAATTTACCTTTAAGAAAAAGAGAGAAAGACAACAAAGTACGATTACTTTAACGTTAAAAAACAATTCAATTTTTGAAGAAAAACAAAAATGGTTTCCAGTGGTAAACGGAACAAAAAAATACAGCATTGAACTAGAAAATTACTATGTAAATCAAGTTAATTTAGCCATTAAAAATACCCACCCTATTAATCCTTACAATGCCCATTTAGAGTTGCAGCAAAGCAATCGTTTTGTTAAACTAAATTTAGAAGCCAACTACCATATTGCTTACAAAAAATCGAACACAGGATTTGACATTAGATTTTTTACAGGTCGTTTTTTAAATAATAACAATGCTAACAATAGATTTAATTATGGTTTAAGTGGCAATTCAGATTATTTATACGAAAATATTTTTTTAGCAAGAACACCAACTCAAGCTACTGATGGATTTTTAACCCAACAATTTGCTATTAATGATGGTGGTTTTAAGCACATTACCTCAACATCAAGCTCTAACTCATGGATAACTGCTCTTAACTTAAAAACAAACATATTTACTCCTCTATTAAGCCTTCATGCTGATATTGGTTGGGTGGGTGTAAAAACCAATATTTTTAACCCCAAACCTTTTAAATCTGAATACCAAATTAGTGCTTCAATTAACCTTATTCCTAAAGTATTTGAAATCTATTTTCCAATAAAATTATCGAACGATTTAAACCAACTTACTTATGCTGAAAAAATTAGATTTACATTGAACCTAAACACACTTAACCCGTTTAAGTTAATTGAAGAAATAGGCTTTTAGTTATCTGCTCTAAAAGAGAGTTGAAGGGAACATTTTTATAGTTACACTATGTGCTTTGTTATTCATTTTAACTACCTATACTGTAAACTCACTTCATTCCTTGTAATCAGGTATTTTTTATCCCCCTTAAAGGGAGAATTTTACTACTTTTGGCTTCTAAATGACCTCAACAAACAAAAATAAAATCTATTTCGCTTCCGATTTTCATTTAGGAGCTCCTAATGCAGAGGAGAGTTTAAAACGTGAAAAACAAATTGTAAAATGGCTGGACGAGATTAAAGTTGATGCCAAAGAAATTTATTTAGTTGGCGATATTTTTGATTTTTGGTTTGAGTATAAAACAGTTATTCCTCGTGGCTTCGTAAGGTTACAAGGTAAAATTGCCGAACTAACAGACAGCGGAATTCCTATCCATTTTTTTACAGGTAACCACGACATGTGGATTTTTGATTATTTACCTAAAGAGCTAGGAATAACAATTTACAGAGATAACATTGTTAAAGAATTTAATGGCAAAAAGTTTTTAATTGGACATGGTGATGGTTTAGGTCCTGGAGACAAGAAATATAAAATGATGAAAGGATTTTTTGCCAGTAAATTCTGTCAGTGGGCTTTTGCCAGAATACATCCCAATTTAGGTGTTGGTATTGCCAATGCTTGGAGCCAAAACAGCAGAAAATCTAATAGTACTACTGATGAAGTTTATCATGGAGAAGACAAAGAAGATTTGATTATTTTCTGTAATGAATACATCAAAAAAGACCCTACAATAGCTTATTTTATATTTGGACACCGACATTTACCCTTAGAAATAAACATTGGCAAAAAAGCCAAATACATTAACCTAGGTGA
>JBMYXB010000074.1:0-11913 GCA_049608005.1 Vicingaceae bacterium | reverse complement strand
CATTTATAGAAACTAAAGTAACTGCAATCAAATTGCAGGGTTTTAACCTTTAACTTGATAATAAATGACATGATAAAACTGTTACAAATAGAATATAAAAAACTGTTTCCATACGCTACTTTTTGGGTAATATTTGGATTGTTTTTTGTGCTTACTCCTATTGTTTTTTATGGCTCTGGTCAAATAAAAATTGAAGGATTTCCTATTGATTTTGCTACCATGTACAACTTCCCTAATGTTTGGAATAACATTACTTACATAGCCAGTTGGTTTAACCTTTTAATTGGGATGTTAATGGTTGTTTTGGTGTGTAACGAGTTTTCTTTTAAAAAATTTAGGCAACATGTTATTGATGGACAGAGCAAAGCAGACTTTATTATTTCTAAAATAATTTTAATGACTTCTTTTGCACTAATTTGTACCGTTTATCTTTTTATAATTGGTGCCATATTCGGTTTTATATCTGGCGGAGATGGTTCTTTTTCTTCAGATATAAACTTTCTTTTAGTCTATTTTATACAGGCTTTAGGTTATATGGCTGTAGGATTAATAATTGCAATTTTGGTTCGCTCATCTGCACTATCTATTATCATATTTTTATGCTCTATTCTTTTAGAAAGTATTATCAGAGCTTTAATTCCAGATGTTATCGATCAATATTTCCCAATGAAAATAATTTCTAACCTAACTCCTTTTCCTACACCAGAAGGAATGATGGTGGCAGAAATGAAAAATGCGATGGTTCCGGAGGTTATGAGTTTAAATACTACATTAGCTGTTGCTGTAATTTATGTTTTAGCCTTTTGGGGAATTGCTTATTTTATCCTTACCAAAAAAGATATTAAGTAAAAGAGTATCTTTGATTAAACACATAATGCGGATAAAGTACATAGTGCACTTTATTCGGTTGTTGGCTGTAATTCAAAACTAAGGAGCGAGTCTATCTTTAGAAGAATAAAATAATTACATTTGACAAAAGTTTTAATTAAATGAAAATAATAAATCTTACCTACGAGGACAAAGCTTTAAAATGGAGTCTAAAAAGTGCTGAATTTGATAATTTAACCCTTTTAGTTGGTGCTTCAGGAGTTGGGAAAACACAATTGCTTAAATCAGTTATGAGATTAAAAGCAATTGCTGACGGAAAATCAATCAGTGGAGTAAAATGGGAAATTGTATTTAAAACCCTTGACGACCAAACCTTTGAATGGTCTGGAGAGTTTGAAAATAAAGGCGACATTGATTTCTCTGATGTTGATGATGATGAAATAAAAAGAAACAAACCATCTATAATCACTGAAACACTGAAAACCGATGGTGATGAGATTATAAAACGAAATAAAGACTCTATCATTTTTAATGATACAAAAACTGTAAAGCTTCCGAGTCAACAAAGCGTACTGCATTTATTAAAAGAAGAAGATTTAATTAAACCTGCTGTTGATGGTTTTAATAAGATTATTTATAGTGACCAAACAGATTCAACCAGAGAAGCTTATCGAATTAAATTTTCTGATACACAAAAACTTTTAAAAACAAATAAAACACTTAAATCTATTCAAGAATCTCAAGAAGATATTCGAATTAAATTATTTTTATCTTATAAAAATTCTCCCAAAACATTTAACACTATTAAGGAACGGTATATTGATATTTTTCCCCAAGTAGAAGATGTTAAAGTAGAACCTTTAGAATATGATGATGATGATTCTCTTCCTTTCTTCTTTAAAGAATATCCATTTATCCAAATTAAAGAAATAGGTGTTGACAAATGGATTAAGCAAGAAAATATATCATCTGGTATGTTTCGTAGTTTAATTCATATTAGTGAAATATACCTATGTAGTGAAGGAAGTGTTTTCTTAATTGATGAATTTGAAAATAGTTTAGGGATAAACTGTATAAATGAACTCACAAATGATATTTTATCGTCAAAAAGACAAATTCAGTACATTTTAACAAGCCACCACCCATACATTATTAACAACATTGGATACTCTAATTGGAAACTAGTAACTAGGACTAAAGGTATTGTTCATACACACAGACCGGAAGAATATAATATTGGAAAATCTAAACACGATGCATTTATGCAGTTAATTCAATTAGACCAATATCAAACAGGCTTAGAATAAATGAATGTTTATTTTATAGTAGAAGGACGAAGAACAGAGAAAAAGGTTTATCCAGTTTGGTTATCACATCTAATACCTAACTTACAAAGAGTTACTTATTCTTTTGAAGCAAAAGAGAATAATTATTATTTATTCAATGGCAATGGGTTTCCTGCTCTTCTTCACAATCATTTGAGAAACTCTATTGAAGAGGTTAATGATTTAGCCAATTACAATTATTTGGTACTTGTTTTGGATGTGGATGAATCTACAATTAACGGAAGAAAAGAGGAAGTTATTAGTTTCTTAAAAGCAGAAAAACTTTCTTTAATTAACACCGAACTTATCATAATACCACAAAATAGATGTATTGAAAGTTGGTTTTTAGGTAACACTAAAATATTCAAACCCAATCCTCAAAGTTCAGAATTATCTGAATACATTAAATTCTATAATGTAAAACAAGATGACCCTGAGAAAATGGGACTGTTAGATGGATTCAATACTCATTCGCAATTTCACGCTGAATATTGCACAGAGTTTTTAAGAGAACGTAATATCAGGTATTCTAAAACTAGACCAAATGGTGTAACTGAAAAAGATTATTTAGAAAGTTTAATTAAACGTGTGGACGAAACTTCCCACCTTCCCTCTTTTAAAATTCTCTTAGACTTTTGTGATAAAATCAAATCGGAGATGTAAAACTACATCCAACAATGGCTAAAAAACATAGGGGTTTTGGTCGCAAATTGAAAGTTCATAGCTCCGAATGAAAACCGACAAACCAAGATTTTGATAACAAAAAAAGAAAAATAATTATGGCAACTATTTGGCTTGGCTAAGTGCTAAATTGAAAAGGTAGAGTTTTAAAACAACACAAAAACATAGATTGGGCGTTAGCCAAAATTCCTCAGATCTTGAATTTGGAATTAGTTATCTAATGAACATCAAAATGCGAGTAATTAAATATAAATAATGAAAATTAAAACACTTTTTTGTCTGTTACTATTGTCAACATTTGTTAATGCTCAAGACAGCACAAATATATACGTAACTCCAGTATTACTAGAACAAATTATCAATACTAACGATTTTGGAAAGAATATTAAGAGACATCCAGTTTCAATTTCAGAATGGCACTTTGATGGAGATTACTCCTCTGAAAGAATCTATGGGTCTCCATTTATAATTGATTCAATTACTGGTGATACAGTGGGGTATAGAACTTCTTGTACTGTACCAATCACCTTTGAAATTCCTTTATTTTCAGTGCTTTCAAATCTTGACTCTTCATATGATTCATTACATTATGTACGACTAATTAATAATCAAAAAAAAGAAAAATGGAAGAGGGGAAATTTAAAATCCGATTCAGGAATACATTTTATTGGTTGGCCTCTTAATAAACTGACTAATAGATACTATTCTGTTTCTAAACCCTTATTTAGCAAAGATGGAAATACTGCAATTATAATGGCTTTGCATCAAACAAAAATGACAGACTATTGGGAAAGAAATGATAGAATTTTTATATTTAGAAAGGATTCAAGTGGGTGGTCAATTATCAAAATAATAAAATCAAAAAAATAACTTTGGCTAACAAAGAACTATATATAATATGCCTTGTTGCTAGCTTTTTAGCTTTTTGAAACTTGCGGTGAGTTGTGCCATAATTTTTGCTAGTGCTTTTTAATAGCATATTAGCGAGCTGCATTCTCGCTTTGTAACTTGACATAGTTTTCGCTACTAAGGCTTTGCTGTAACTGGGGATTCTTCACAAAAATTATTACTTTTAAGCTTTAAACAAACTAAATGCACATTACATATTGTGGCGTTAAAACACTCCCATAAATGAACAAATCTCAATCATTAAAAAGTCGTTTAAAAGAAGTACTTACTGAAGGTACTTGGGTTACGGGTACAAATTTTCTTAAACAAATTACTGAAACTAATTTTAAGACTGCTACAACAGAAATTTACGGGCTAAACTCTATCGCAAAACTGACGTTTCATATTCATTATTACATTGCTGGAGTTTTACAAGTATTAGAAGGTGGTCCTTTAACCATTAAGGATCAATTAAGTTTTGATATGCCTCCTATTACTTCTGACGAAGACTGGCAAAACCTAATTAACCAATACACCACTGATGCTGAAAAGTTTATTGACCTAGTTGCTAATTTATCTGATGACCAATTAAAAGAGAGCTTTGTTAAGAAAGAATACGGTGATTATGAACGTAACATCAATGTTTTAATTGAGCACACTTATTACCATCTAGGTCAGATGACATTAATTAAAAAACTAATTAAGGAATAGTGTATATAAAAAAAGCCACCATAACAGATGTACAAACTATAATAGATATTGGTAAAGTTGCTTTTGTAGAATCTCACTCCACCTCAGCACCAAAAGAGGTTTTAGCACATTACCTCAACCAAAATTTTACTGTAGAAAAAGTAAAACAAGAGCTAGCAGATACTAACAATAGCTTTCACATTATTTATCACAATAACGTGCCTGCTGGTTTTTCTAAAATTTGTTTTAGTGCTGAGCACCCTAATATTCAATTAAAAAAAGTAACCAAACTAGAGCGCTTATACTTACTTAAAGAATATTACGGATTAAAACTCGGGTATCAACTATTTCAGTTTAATGTTCAATTATCAAAAAAACAAAACCAAACCGGAGTGTGGTTATTTGTTTGGACAGAAAATCACAGAGCAGTTCGTTTTTATAAAAAAACGGGGTTTAAAATTGTTGGTAAACATGATTTTGAAATATCGGAAACGCACTCCAATCCCAACCATCAAATGTTGTTAGAATATTAACCTTATTTTATTGGGCTATCTGCTTCTTTAGCCATGTGGTTAAACACTTGTTTTTCTACAAAACTCGGAAACCACTTACTTAAAAACACTACCAATTTTCCTTGTCCTGTTAAAACTAATGTTCGTTTTCTTTTTTCTACTCCTTTAACAATGTATTGAGCTACTTCTTCAGCGGTCATCATTTTTTGCTCCTCCCTTGGCGATTCTCCTTGAGCAGATCCATCAGATGATAATGCTGTATTTCTGATATTAGAAGCTGTAAATCCCGGGCAAGCAATCATTACGTGTAAGTTGTTTCTTAAATTTTCTGTTCGCAAAGACTCCAAAAATCCTTGCATCGCAAATTTAGATGCCGAATAACCTGTACGAGCAGGTAAACCAACATAACCCGCAATAGAAGAAACTCCCACTACAGAACCTTTATTTTTTAAAATGTGTGGCAATGCATATTTAGTGCAATAAACTGTTCCATAAAAATTAATGTCCATCACCTTTTTTAATACATCAACTTCCATATCGTTAAACACAGCACGCATAGAAATACCTGCATTATTAATTAACGTATCTATTCTACCAAATTTAGAAACAGCTTCTTTAACCATGTTTTCACATTCAGATTGGATAGAAACATCGCACTTAACAGCCAACACCTCTACTCCTATATTTTTGATTTTGTTTGCAACAATATTCAATTTATCCATATTACGAGCTGCAATAACAACGTTTGCTCCTTTATTTGCAAATTCCATTGCACATGCTTCCCCAATACCTGAGGATGCTCCAGTAATAATTACAACTTTGTTTTTCATAATATCAATAAAATAGGCTACAAATATAGGTAACAAGCATCTAATAAAAATATTTTACGCTCTAAAACCCTCTTAACCAAGCATTAAAAAAAAACTTAAAAAAAAAGCGAATAAAAGTTTTTACAATATGAAAAACACTACTATATTTGCACTCCTTAAACGGAAGATCTGGTAGCTCAGTTGGTAGAGCATCTCCCTTTTAAGGAGAGGGTCCTGGGTTCGAGCCCCAGCCAGATCACAAAAAAATCCTGAACATTGTTCAGGATTTTTTTTGCTTAAATAATAAATCTCCTAACTTTTAAAACTAATCCTTCATTATTAGCTAAACTTTATCAGAATAATAGGCATTTTCTATTAAGATATTCATATCTACAATTTCTAAAGTTTTTTCGTTGGTAGCCTCTAATAAAACCTTTGGTGCAGCACCATTATCGTAAGCTTCTTTAAATCTTGTGGCACATAAACACCACTTATCGCCTGGCTTAACACCAGGAAATGCAAATGCAGGTATTGGTGTAGATAAATCATTGCCTATCATTTTAGAAAACTGTAAAAACTCTGCTGTGGCAACAATACAAACAGTGTGAACTCCAACATCTGAAGCATCAGTATTACAGCAACCATCTCTAAAATAGCCTGTTAAAGGGTTACTACTGCATGTAATTAATGCTTCTCCAAAAATATTATATTGATCCATTTTACTATTCATTATTCATCAACTTAATTCGACTAAAAAAGGTATTTATATCGTATTAAGGTTAATCTGTTTTTTTAATTTATCGCTATTAATTATTTTATAGCTTAAGCTGCTTTGTTCGTCAAATATAGGTTTTGGTAAGCCATTTTTAATTTTTTCTTGCATATAAAAATCTCTTCTTTTAGGATGAAAATCAGAACATGCATTAAAAACATTACCAAATATATTTTTTTGTATGATGGCTAAGATAATTTTAATACAATCATCTCTGTGAATTAAGTTTACAAACCCCTCAGGATTTTTAATAATTGCACCCGATTTATGGAAAAAACATGGTTGTCTATCATATCCATACAAACCTGCAAATCGAATAATTGTTGTTTTAAAATTTGTATTGGCTATAAACAAATTTTCTAGCTGTTTTAAAGGTAAATTATTTGTTGGAGATTTTTCTGTAACCGTTTTATTTTCAGAAATATAAACAGAAGTAGAACTAATAAAAATTACTTTTTTAATGTTAGCTGCTTCTATTTTTTGAATTAAATGCTTGTAATTTTTTATATTTTTTGAAGTAATAGAAATAATTAATATCTCTGTTTTTAAAAACGAAGACAAATCAATTGAATCATCAGCAATATCAATCTGATAAGGATCAATACTGTTTTCTTTAAGTAATTTTAATTTTTTTAAATTGGTAGTAGATCCTTTAACTAAAATGTTATTTTTAAGGAGGTTTGTAGCCAAAGAAAAACCTAGCCAACCGCATCCTAAAATTGATATGTTTTTAACACACATCTATATCAATAAAAATAGGGTTATGATCTGATAATTGTACTCCCTTACTGTTCGGTTTTTCTATTGTTTGTGCATTTTTACAAACAGCATTTTTACCAGCTAACCAATCAATTTTTAAAGGCACACATCCTTTCCAAGGGCTTAATTTTTTTTGTAAATATTTAATTAAAAAAGAAGGAATAAATTTGGCTGTTTTATCATTGGTTAAAACATCATTTATATCAAAATAAATAGTGCCTTTTAAACGATCATTAAAGCTATTGTAATCAAAATTATTATCTTCTAAAACTTTAAATAAAGGTCTTTCATATTTTTTTTCTGGAGTCATGTAATGACCAATTGCTTTGGTAAAACCAATAGTAATTAGCTTTCCTAAAGATTGCGTTAAAATTTCCCATTTTCTACGTAAATTAAAAGTACCACAATTCCAATCTCCGCCTACAATTTGCATATCCGTTTGGGGCAAATTTTCAACAATCGTTTTTAGCTGATTGGCCCTATCTTTTGCAGTAGAACTTAAATCGATATGAATTGCACCAAAAGCAATGCTTTTTTTACCAACGCTAATTTGTGCAATCAGTCCTTTTTTTGTTCCTAATCTTTTTTCCGAACTATGAAAAACTTCTTTTACAGGCGGCACGGCTACTGCTTTAGCACTTTTTATAATGTATTTCGATAAAATTGTGGTTCCGTGTAATGAAATCGTATTTTTTGAGCTATGATTTGTTTCGCCAAGAGCACCTTTACCTAAAACCAAATATGAAGGTGCAAAGCAATAATTTAATTTTAAAGCTTCTGCCAGTTCTTTCGAGATGTTTCTATTGGCTGTTCGTCCCATGCCATTATCACACTCAATAGCTAAAATAATATCCGCTTTTTTAAGCTCTTCGTTATTATTAAAATAATGGATAATAGCATCTAACTGTTTTCCTCTTTCAATATTCCAAGATACTATCCTTATTGTTTGTTGCAGTGGTACATCTTTACTTAAGGTATTATCCCACTCTAAACCATTAATTACATTTTCTATTGCGGTTTGGTGTTCCTTATAAAATGCAGATTGTATAAATTTAGATTTAGTTTTAAATAACTTTATCTCGTCAAAATATTGATGCAGATTATGCTTAATGTAATTTTTAGCAACTAATTCAACCATATTTAGTTATAAATAAAAAGCCTTTCTGATTTAACTGAAAGGCTTTAACTTTTATTTTATCATTTATTTTAAGGAAGTACTTGTTGTATTACA
Source organism: Vicingaceae bacterium (assembly GCA_049608005.1). Lineage (GTDB taxonomy): Bacteria > Bacteroidota > Bacteroidia > Flavobacteriales_E > Vicingaceae. Next base: position 3,418 of record JBMYXB010000074.1, on the reverse strand, counting down.
CATCCTTGAGATTCAATATCAGTAACAATTCCTTCATTAACAATAGGTGGTAAACCACCATCACGATTAATTCTTGCAGTCCACCTCACTTCCGACTCCCCTCTAGTTTTAAATACTGCTGTATTTGGCGAACCACAAACTTGAGATCCGTTTGTAAAAAATCCAGATCCATTAAAAGTACCTATTTCATCACCATTAACAATTACATCAATAGAACTAAAATTAAAACCATTTGTTTGGTTAGAATCTGCATAAAATGTAACGGCTGTAAAAATACACGAACCATCATCTACAACTACATTTTGGTCATAATTACTTGCTCTACGATCGTTACAACCTTCTTTATCTTTAGAACATGAAGTTATCATGAAAAAAGAAATGGCTAACAATAGAAATGTTTGTTTCATAAATTTTTATTTTATTTTTATAAAAAAATGATGCCGCTAAGATAATAAAAATTAATGCAATTCTTATTGTTTACTAACAATTACCATTATTTTATTTCAGATTACCTTACTCTTAATCTTTGTCCTATTCTTAATATTTTATTTCGAGAAATACCATTTAAACGACAAATTGTATTTATTGATATACCGTATTTGCGAGCAATGTGTCCGAGTGTGTTACCACTTCTTATTTTATGATATTTAATGGCACTTAATAATTTGAGTTCTTCTCGGTACATAAAATTACATTGTGATATTGCTAAAGTATCAGAATGGGTACAATTTGCCTCAAAAGAAATTAAATCTCTAGGGTCTAGTGCTTCATCAAAATAACGAACTTCAAAATGTAAATGGCTTCCGTAAGATCTACCAGTATTACCTCCCAAACCAATAACAGTACCAGAAGTAATTACAGAATCTACTTTAACTTTTCTTTTAGAAAGATGCCCATACAATGTTTCTAAACCATTGTTATGTCTTACAACAATAACGTTACCGTAAGTTTTACTGTATGTAGAAATTCTTACTCTACCACTAAAAGCCGAACGAACCTCATCACCAGTATTTAAATCAATATCAGTTCCATAATGGTACCTCCATCTTCGTTTACCAAATTCAGATGTAATTCTGCCAACAACAGGTGGAGTATAAAAATCTGATGTATCGTTTAAAACAATCATCATCGTATCTTTTATGTTTCCGAAGTTGAATTTTTTTTGGTGAATATCATCTGTAATCCAATCAAAAAAAGGCATACTATCTGGTATTGTCTTATTTACCGAATCTACAAACAAAGAAAGGTTACTTACCAATATTGGTCCTGCTGGCTTAACACTTTTATATAAGTAAGGTTTTGTTTTGTCGTTTTTAGTATCAACAGTGTCTTTATCAGAAAAAGTAGTTGCACTAATACTTAATGCTAAAACGCATCCTAATGTTGTTAAAATAATTTTTTTCATTCAATCAAAAATACCAAGATAGTAACGATTCTTTACACTGTTTATTTTATGATATTAACAGCTAATTTTTAATAGTTTATTGCATAAATGAGTTCGGTTATTCTTAAAACGAATATAAATAGTAATCAGGTTTTAAAGTTTTTTCTCAAAATAAACTACATTTTTATCAGGATTGTTGTAATATTTAGGTATTACATAAAATCCTAGCAAAAAATATAATTGCATAGCATTTTTTAACCTAGGTATAGTATCTAAACGCATTTTTTGATAGCCCAACTCTTTACTAACTTTAAGTAATTCTTTAGATAGGAGCAATCCTAATTGATGTCCTCTAAATTTATCGTAAACAAACAATCGTTTCATTTCGCAAATTCCTTCCTCAAGCTTTCTAACACCTACACCTCCAGCTACTTCATTATTTATTAAAACGTATATAAAACACCCATTTGGTTTACCATACATCGTGTCAAAAGTATTGTGTTCTTTTTCAATTCCTTGATAAAATAAATCTTCACCTAACCAAGCCATATAATCATGCGTTAACTTTTTGGCTAAGTTAAAATGGTGTTTTGTTGTACATGTTATCAGTTGCTTTTTCATATATTTTTCAAAAATAAGATTTTAAAAGATTAGTAAAATAAATATAGAATTTACTATATTTATAAGCACAAAATTAACTAGCACTATTATGGAAGTAATTGATAATAAAGAAGCACTATTTTTTTTAGATGAAGTTTATAAATACAAAAATTTAATTGATAGCTCTGATAGGGATTTAATTAAAAAAATAATTTTTGAAACTAGCGAAGAAGCTAATAAATTACACCAAGAATTTATTAGACTTGTAACCCAAGAGGTAGATCATAAGCTTAATAAAAAAGAATTTGCAGTTTTAAAAGATCAGTTAATTAGAGAAATTAATGCTTATTTAAAAAAATAACCCCTATGGATTAAAATCCATAATTTTTAACTGGCAGACTGAAAGTTTGTTTTGTGGGGTAGCTTATTAATTAAAGGAGAACCATTAATTTGATACTAAATTTACATTAAAAAGCTAAAATCTTCATTAGCAGTTAGTTCATAAAATGCTTGTTGATGTTTAAAAATTCTGGCTGGATGTGCTCCAATTAAATTTATTTTTTGAGCATCAATTTTAAGTATTGTTCCCTCTCTTAAACCAACGGCTGTTACCTTTGAATTTAGCTCTAAAAACTCTTTTAAACGCTGCTCCCTGGTTTCTCCATTATGCCCTGGAGGGTTGCCATGTATGTAATGTGGATTAATTTGAAAAGGCACAAAATTTAAGGCATCAAACGATGGAGGACAAATAATAGGCATATCATTAGTCGTTTTAATAGTAGGACAAGCTAAGTTTGAACCTGCACTCCAACCAATATAAGGAGTACCAGCATTTACTGCATTTTTTATTTCTTGCAACAGCTCATTTTCATACACTTCATTTAAAAGTTTAAAAGAGTTACCTCCTCCAACCATAATTGCCTCAGCTTCTTTTATCGCTTTTTTCTTATCTTTAAATTGGTGGATACTTTTAATAATTATTTGAGGATTATCTAAACCACTTTGTACATTGTTTAAGTACTCATCATACGAAAATGTAACAGCAGCAAAAGGTATAAATACTACTTTACTAACGTTGTTTTCTGCTAAAAAAGTATTGATTTCTGCTTTACAAAATTGCAAATAAGGTTCTCCGTGTAGTGTAGAATTGCTAGATAATAATAGTTTCATAAAAAATAGATTAAGTTTATAAAAGTAATTATTAAACCGCTTAAAATATATTTATAACCTGATTTCGATATAAGATTTATTGATAAAATTCAATAAATATGTGAGGTTCGACTTATAATTTTAAAAAACTAGCGGAATAGTTGCCTAAAATTTAAGGAAAAAAATTGCGTATTTATGGGGTTTTAGCTTAAACATTAAATAAACCACTATGGATTGAAAATCCATAGTTTTAGTTAGCAGACTGAAAGTCTGCTTCGTGAAATG
>JBMYXB010000073.1:0-11913 GCA_049608005.1 Vicingaceae bacterium | reverse complement strand
ATGTGTAACGATTGTGGTGACTTAAACTACATGAAACGTTTCCAAACTGCTGATTTAACTGGACAGGTTGCAGTTGTAACTGGTTCTCGTTTAAAAATTGGTTACCACATTACTTTAATCCTATTAAGATCTGGAGCAACAGTAGTTGCCACTACCCGATTTCCAGTAGATTCTGCGTTACGTTTTGCTAAAGAAGCAGATTTTCAAGAATGGGGACACCGTTTAAAAATTCATGGTTTAGATTTGAGACACATACCAAGTGTAGAAATATTCTGCAACTTTATAGAACAACAATACAGCAGATTAGATATTCTGATAAACAATGCTGCACAAACAGTTAGAAGACCAGCAGGCTTTTATCAGCACTTAATGGAGAACGAAGAACAAGAAATTACTTCTCTCCCACCTTTTGCACAAGAATTACTAAAAGATCACGACAGTTGTATTCAAGAAATTAAAGCACTATCAATTGATACAGATAATGCTCAAAACAACAGACTGCCCGTTACTTGGCAAAGTCCTGAACCAGGAATTGGTTTAAGAGCTTCAGCCAAATTATCGCAAATTCCTTATAGTTTTGACAATTCCTTACAAACTACTGAGGTTTTCCCTGAGGGAAAATTGGATGCTGATTTACAACAGGTAGATCTAAGAAAAACAAACAGCTGGCGTTTAAAATTAGGTCAGATAGAAACACCAGAAATGATTGAAGTACAACTGGTAAATGCCGTTGCTCCTTTTGTTTTATGTAACCGCTTAGTTCACTTAATGCGCAAAGAGAATACAGGCATGAAACACATCATTAATGTTTCGGCAATGGAAGGAAAATTCCACCGCTTTAAAAAGATTGACAGACATCCACATACAAACATGGCTAAGGCTGCATTAAATATGATGACACATACTTCGGCTTCAGATTTTGCTAAAGATGGCATTTACATGAATGCTGTTGATACTGGATGGGTAACGGATGAAGATCCAGTTGAATTATCAAAAAAGAAAGTAGAAGAACATGATTTTCAACCACCTTTAGATATTGTTGATGGAGCTGCTCGTGTTTTAGACCCATTAATTGATGGAATTAACACTGGTAAACATTGGTCGGGTAAATTCTTAAAAGACTACTTCCCTATTGATTGGTAATATTTAGTGTTTAGTTGTTGGTTGTTTGTATTTAGATAAATAGCCATACACCAAACACTATCAACTAAAAACTAAATTATGGCTCGTTGGACTAATTTTTATCTTGTACGCATTGAATTCTTAGGATTCAGATATTCTGGTTGGCAAACACAACCTGGCGTAAAAACTGTTGAAGAGATGATTAACAAAACATTTCGTTTCATCTTTAAGCATAATCATTTTAAAGTTTTAGGTTGCGGAAGAACAGATGCCAAAGTTAGTGCTGATGACTATGCTTTTGAATTATTCCTCAACGAATCCATTAACATTCCTAAACTGATTAAAGGTTTAAATCATAACTTACCTTTTGACATACGTGTAAAAACAATAGAAGAAGTTGATGCAAAGTTCAACATCATACAAACTCCAAAGATTAAAGAATATCATTACTACTTCTCTTATGGAGGTAAGTCACATCCTTTTAATGCTCCGCATATTATTAATTATGAACAAGCATTAGACATCCAAAAAATGCAAACTGCAGCTAAAATATTAGAGGGTAAACACAACTTTAAACGTTTTGTTTATAAACCGAGTGAGCATACCGTTTTTGAAAGAGAGATTATTAAGGCCGTTATAGAAAAAAACACCCGCTACCTTGGTGATCATGTTCCTGAAACAGCACACGTTTTCAAAGTAAGTTCTAAAGGTTTTTTACGATATCAGGTTAGAATTATGATGGCAAGTCTTATTCAGGTTGGAGATGCCACATTAAGTCTTTCTGACTTTGAAGAAATGCTAATTAATTACAATGGAAAACCGAGTACCCTAAGTGCCCCCTCTTCTGGATTAAATTTACATAAACTTACCTTTTAAGAGCTACAAGAAAGCATAGAGCACCCTACTTTAGTTCTAGCCCATTCTGGTCGTTTAGCAAACCATTTTTCAGCATTGGGTTGCTCATCATAAGGTTTTTTTATGAGCTTAAACAACTCATCAATTATTGAATAATCTCCTTTATCTGCTGCATCAATAGCCATTTGAGCCATATAATTTCTTAACACATATTTAGGATTTACTAAATCCATTTTTTGTTTTCGAACTGCATCAGTATCAATTTCTTTTTGTAACCTTTTTAAATATCGATTCATCCAATCTTTCCAAAATAACAACACCTCTCCTTTTAATTCTTCAGGTTTATAAAAAGCATCAAACACATTATCCAAAAATGAAATATCATCTTTTTCTGGAACAATCATATCTTTAGAAATTTTGCTCAAATTTCTAAAGAAAATAGTCATATCAGTTTCAGTTCTTCTTAAATTGATTTCTAAATCATCAATCAATTTTTGATCATTATCATCAGTAAGCTCTAACCCTATTTTTGATTTCATCATTGCCAATTGCTTTTTAGCAAAAAGTGTTTTGTAATTGCTTAAAATTTCTTCTAAAGGATCTGCTTCTTCAATTAATGGGTAAAGTGCATTGGCTAACTTCAACAAATTCCATAAACCAATATTTCCTTGACTGCCATAAGCATAACGTTTATGTTCAGCATCAGTTGTGTTGGGAGTCCAATTTTTGTCATACCCTTCCAACCAACCATAAGGTCCGTAATCAATTGTTAATCCTAAAATTGACATATTATCTGTATTCATAACGCCATGCACAAAACCTACACGCTGCCAATCAATAATCATATCCAGTGTTTTTAAACTAACCTCCTTAAAAAACTGAACATAACCAGCTTTGTTTGGTTCGCAATCAGGATAAAAATGTTTTAACGTATAATCCACTAGCGTTTTTAAGGTTTTATGATCTTTTCTTGCTGCTAATATTTCATAACTACCAAATCTTAAAAATGAAGGAGAAACTCTACAAACTATCGCTCCTTTTTCATAAGCTGGATTTCCATCATATAACACATCTCTCATTACTTGATCTCCTGATAAAGCAAGTGATAAAGCTCTTGTTGTTGGAATTCCTAAATGAAACATTGCTTCACTACATAAATATTCTCTAACCGAAGATCTAAGTACTGCTAATCCATCAGCAGTTCTGGAATATGGAGTAGCTCCAGCTCCTTTTAATTGAATTGCCCATTGTTTATCATTATGGCTAATCTCAGCTAAATTTATAGCTCTCCCATCTCCTAACTGACCCGCCCAATGCCCGAATTGATGACCTCCATAACACATTGCATAAGGAGTTGTATTTTCAAACAGCTGGTTTCCTGTAAATACTTTTAAAAAATCTTCCGATTTAGCATCTTCCTCAGTAATTCCTAATATTTGACAAACTTCTGACGAATAATGAACCAGTGCTGGGTTTTCAGTTTTAGTTGGCTCTACAAAAGAGTAACACGCTTCACCTACTTGTCTTCGAGTATTTTCTTTTATAGGATCTGCCGGAAGTTCTTTTAAAAATGTATCGTTTACCTGAAGTTTCATTGAAATGTGTGTTATTTCTTTCAAAATTAGCCATTTTGTATCTGATGCCTTATTTTTGTACTATGGGATTAACAAACAACGACATATTTAAAAAACTAAGAGTAGCACACAAATTAAGAGATGATGAAATCGTTAAGATTTTAGAGTTAGTTGATTTTAGAATTTCTAAGAGTGAATTAGGTGCTTTTTTCAGAAAAGAAGATCATCCAAAATACATGGAATGTGGGGATCAAATTTTAAGGAATTTTTTAAACGGATTAGTTATTCACCTTAGAGGACCTATGCCTCCTAAAAATGAAAAAAAAACAAAATGAGACAAAGTAAAACTTATATTATAATAGCTTTTATGTTCACTTTTCTTAACTGCAAAGCTCAATCTGAAAAAGCTAATCTTTCAAAAAAAGAACTTTATTCAATTGAAATAAATGACATTACTGGTAAACCAATAAATCTTAACGATTATAAAGGAAAGTTTATATTATTTGTTAATGTAGCTTCAGAATGTGGTTTTACACCACAATATAAAGAGCTACAAGAATTATACGATACACACAAAGAAAACTTAATGGTTATTGGTGTTCCTTGTAATCAGTTTGGAAAACAGGAACCTGGAAATGCTGAAGAAATCCAAACGTTTTGTAAAAAGAACTTCGGAGTTACTTTTTTAATTACTGAAAAAGTTGATGTTAAAGGATACAATCAACACCCTCTATATGCATGGCTAACAAATAAAGAAAATAATGGCGTTGAAAGTTCAACTGTTAAATGGAATTTTCAAAAATATTTAGTTGGTAAAAATGGAGATTTTATTGACTTCTATTACAGCATCACTTCTCCTACCAGTGAAAAAATAAAGAAACATTTAAATTAGATCCTAACGCCTATAACACAAACATCATCTAATTGCTCTAGGTCTCTTTTCCAAGTATTAAATGCTTTAAGCAATTCTTCTTTTTGTTGGGACATGGTTTTATCCTGAATAGATAATAACAATTTTTTAAATGCTTTTGCCATAAACTTCTTCCCTTTCTCTCCACCAAACTGATCTACAAAACCATCAGAAAAAACATAAACAGTATCGTTTTTTTGAAGCTCAACATTATGGGTTTTAAACGGCTCTACCTTTCCATACCTTCCTATAGGCTGTTTATTTGGTTTTATTACAATCAATTCTCCACCTCTAACAATCCATAGCGGATTATTGGCACCTGCATATTTTAATTGACTTCCTTTAAGAGCACACAGCGCTATATCCATTCCATCTCTTACAAAATTATTTTCGCCAAATTCTCCTGCTGTAAACTCTTCTGTTACAATTTCTCTAGTTTTATCTAAAATCAATCCAGGTTCTGTTAAATCAAATTCATTTATCGATCTGTTAAGAGCATTATTACAAACCACACTTACCATTGCTCCTGGAACTCCATGACCTGTACAATCAGCTGCTGCAAACAATATGGTATCATTTTCCTTGCCAATAGTTTTTACCCAATAAAAATCTCCTGCAACTATGTCTTTAGGTTCATATAAAACAAACGATTTATTTAAATGGGAGTTAATAAAGTTATCAGTTGGCAAAATGGCATTCTGTATTCTTTTAGCATAGGTAATAGAATCTAATATTTCTCCATTTTTTTCCGACAGCTGTTGGTGTGCATTTTCAATAATCACTTTTTGCTTTCTAGTCAATCTTAATCGATTAAAAACAAACAGCAAAAATACTGCAGACAACGTTAATCCAAAACCAATGGCATAACTGATAATTTTTTGCTTTTCTTTTGCCTCGTGCTCTATTGCCAATTGTTTATCATGCGTAGCATCATCAACTGCTTTTTGTTTATCATATTCATATTTTGCTTGCTGTTTAACAGCATTTAGCCGTGTATTTTCATTTTTCACACTATCTTTAATAGTGGTATGTATTTTAAACATCTTTAAAGCTTTATCAGATTTTCCTGTAGCCTCATAAACATCGCTTAACAATAAAGAAGCATTTCCTATTCTATTCAAATAATTTCCTTCTTTAGCAATTTTTAATGCATTTTTCGCATTAAATAAAGCACTACTAAAGTCCCCCTGATCATAATAGACCTGACCTATATGTGTTAAAATTAATGCTATAACATTCTTATCCCCAATTTCTTCTGCTATTGTCAGCCCCTTTATAAAAGAAATTAATGCTTCAGAATATTTTTTTTGAACAACATATATTCCACCGATATTACTTAGCACTGTTGCTGCTCCTTGTTGGTTTTTATTCTTAATATCAAAAGTTAAACTTTGATTATATAAATCAAGTGCTTTAGGATAATCTCCTCTATCTTTATAATAAGATCCTAAATTATTAAGAGGATTTGATATATGGCGCTCCTCTTTGAGTTCTTTATACATTGTTAAACTTTGTTGGAAATACTCAAACCCTTTCTCAATATTATCTTGTTTGGTATAAATTGTACCTATTCTGTTTAACATCATTGCTTTTCCATGCGCGTCATTTAGCTGCTCAAAAAGCATTAACGACTCTAAATAATACTCTAAAGCTTTTGAAGTATTCCCCTCATTAAACTCATAATACAAACCCAAGTTATTGAGCGCTCCCCCTCTTAACAAATCAATTACCTTACGTTCTTTTTCAGAAATATTTTTTTGAAGTACAGCTTGGATTAAATCATATTGCACAAACTGATAATCTGTCCATATATCACTAATTAAATTATCACAAATTACTGTAAGTGCGCTTATTTTACTCGTATCATCTTGAGCTGATGTATACAATTCCAAACAACTGTCTAACAAGTTTCTATCAGCTGAATTTAAATCACTTAAAACAAGACTATCTATTAAATAAAAATCTTTATCAGCATATTTTTGAGCAGAACAAATGCTCGAGATAAAAATGAGTATGAACAAAAAATGCTTCATCACTCAAATATAACTTATTAAAACAATTTTTAACAATAAGTTGCTATTGATTTAATACCAACGCTTCTTTTTCTTTTTAGATGCAACCGATTTTCTTCCTTTTTTATGCTTACTCCCTTGTCTTTTATGCACTTGAGGTTTTGTTTTGGGATCAAGTGGATAAGGGTGATCATCCACTACTTTAATAATTTTTGTAATTAATTTTTGAATACTAATTACGTAGTTTTTTTCTTCTGCGGCACAAAACGAATATGCAGTCCCTTTATTACCAGCTCTACCTGTTCTACCAATACGGTGAACGTAAGTTTCAGGAATATTTGGCAAATCAAAATTGATTACAGCATCTAAATTATCAATATCAATTCCACGAGCTGCAACATCAGTTGCTATTAAAACATTTATTTCTCCAGCCTTCAAACTATTCAAGGCCTCTTGTCGAGCTGCTTGCGATTTATCTCCATGAATTGTTGCTACTTTATAACCATTCTTCAATAATGACTTCTCTAACTTATCTACCCCAAATTTAGTTCTTCTAAAAATGATGATGTTTCCCTTAATTGTATTGCGTAATAAATGTAAACACAACTCCATTTTTTTACCAATTGGCACATAAAACAACTGCTGCTGTACATTTTTAGCTGTAGATGCCACTGGAGAAACAGTAACACTTTCAGGGTTTCTCAAAACAGTATTCGCTAAAGCTTTAACTTTCATTGGCATTGTTGCCGAAAACAACAAGGTTTGTTTAAATTCTGAACAGAGTTTATTAATCTTATTGATATCATCAATAAAGCCCATATCCAATAGTAAATCAGCTTCATCTAAGACTAAAATCTCAACCCTGCCCAACCTAGCATAATTCTGTTTTGCTAAATCCAATAGTCTTCCTGGAGTTGCGATTAAAATGTCAACACCTTTATTTAACCTATCTATCTGTGGTTCAATAGAAGTACCACCATAAACTACTGCGCTTCTTAAATTGGTATATTTTCCGTAGGCTTTAAAATTTTCATGAATTTGCTCAGCTAACTCTCTAGTTGGACTCACAATTAATGCCTTTATATTTTTACCTCGCTTTACTGTATCTTGACTGCTAAATAAAATTTGAAGAATTGGTAACGCAAATGCCGCAGTTTTACCAGTACCCGTTTGAGCAGAGACAATAACATCTTTTCTGTCCAAAACTATTGGAATTGTTTGTTCTTGAACGGGTGTAGGAGTAGTATATTTTTCGTCTGCTAATCCTTTTAAAATGGCATCATTTAATGCAAGTTTTCCAAATTCCATGTATTGTGTCGTAAATTAAAGCGCAAAGGTAATAAAGTTAAACTGATACTTTATCTAGTTCTTCATACTCAATTGCACTCTTTTTCTAGCTAAATCGACAGACAACACCCTAACATTAACTTGTTGGTTTAATTTTACAACATCCTGAATATTAGTAACAAATGTGTTTGATATTTCTGAAATATGGACCAAACCAGATTCTTTAATTCCAATATTTACAAACGCGCCAAAGTTGGTAATGTTATTGATTGTGCCTGTCAACTCCATTCCCTCAAGTAAATCTTCAATAGAATCAATACTATTAAATGTTGCTTCCTCTAATGGTTCTCGGGGATCGATGGTTGGCTTTTGCAACTCTTTAACAATAAAGTCTATGGTGTAACTATCATACTTTTCTTTAAGCTGTTTTACTGTTACTTCATCTATTGATTGTTTTCCCAACACATCATTAATATTTGAATTGTTCAGCTTTAATAATTCTCTAACTATCTTATATGTTTCAGGATGTATAATTGTATTATCCAACGGATTAACACCTTTTTCAATCCTTAAAAAACCTGCTGCTTGTTCGTAAGTCTTTTTTCCCATTTTAGGAACTTTAAGCAATTGTTTACGCTCCGTAAAGTTTCCATTCATATCGCGATAAGCAACAATATTCTTAGCCAACGTAGTTCCTAAACCACTAACGTGTGCTAAAATAGGATAAGAAGCCGTATTTAACTCTACTCCAACATGATTAACACAAGAAGCTACCACTTCATCCAGTTTTTGCTTTAACAAGGGCTGATTTACATCGTGTTGGTATTGACCAACTCCAATTGATTTGGCATCAATTTTTACCAATTCAGCCAAAGGATCAATTAACCTTCTACCAATAGAGATTGCTCCACGAATAGTTAAATCCAAATCAGGGAATTCATCTCTAGCAATTTCTGATGCCGAATAAATACTTGCTCCTGCTTCGTTTACCGAAAACACCTGAACATCAGAGCCTTTAAACAAGTTTCTGCACAACTTCTCCGTTTCTAAACCCGCAGTTCCATTACCAATAGCAATGGCTTCAATTTGATGTTTTTGAGTTAGATGCTGTAATGTTTTCTTAGTCTCTTCTAATTTATTTTGAGGAGGATGAGGATAAATGGTTGAATTAGTAATAAAAGTTCCATTTTTATTTAAAACTGCAACTTTACAACCCGTTCTAAATCCAGGATCAATTGCTATAATATTTTTAGCACCCAATGGAGATTGCAACAGCAGTTGTTTTAGATTTTCTGCAAACACCCCAATAGAATCAACATCTGCTTTCTCTTTCAATTCTTTTTTTATTTCAGCTTCAAAATTGGGTTGTAATATTCGTTTATATGCTTCTTCAATAGCCTTATCTACAAAACGATTACTCGCATATTTATTTTGAATTTTATATTGAATGTTTTGAAGCGCTTTTTCTTCATCTACACCAACCGTAAAATTGATAAACCCTTCTTTTTCAGCTCTAAACATAGCTAAAACTCGATGAGAAGCCATTCTATTTGCCTTTTCTGAAAAATCAAAATAATCTTTATACTTTTCGCCTGCTTCTTTTTTTCCTCTCTTCACTTTAGAACTTGCCAATGCAAATCGTTGAAATTGATTTCTTAGCTGTTCTCTCACCCACTTATCTTCTGCAATCCATTCTGCCAAAATATTTATAGCACCAGCTAAAGCTTGTTTTTCATCTTCAATTTCGCCTTTTACAAACGAATAAGCTTTATCTTCAATAGCATTATTGTTATTGCTTTTTTGCATAAAAATTGCCAATGGTTTTAATCCTTGTTCTATAGCTTTTTCACCTTTAGACTTACGTTTTTGTTTGTAAGGCAAATACAAATCTTCCAATTCAGCCAAAACTAAAACAGCTTCAATTTTAGCTTTTAATTCTGTTGTTAATTTCCCTTGTGAATCGATTGTTTGCAGAATACTTTCTTTACGCTTTAAAAACCCGTCCCAATAAGCTTTTCTGTCTTTTATCTGAATCAACTGAACTTCATCCAAATTACCTGTTGCTTCTTTTCTATACCTTGCAATAAAAGGAACCGTTCCGCCTTCCCGAAACAATTCAAATACTTTTTCTATCGATTTTAAAGAGATGTTTAACTCTTCACTTATTTCTGCTGTAATATTCATTTAAACTTACTAATCTAATAATTCAACTACTTCTTTCCCAATTAAAGAACCTATCGCTACCCCCATTCCACCCATTCTAACTGCGCAATAAATATTATTATCGAACTGTTTTACAATGGTTGTTTTTTTATTTCCAACTCCCATAATTCCTACCCAACGCATTTCAATTTCTATTTCTTTTTGATATGGAAGAATAACTGTTTTTAAGAGTTCTTCTAATCTATTCTGAATAACCGGAGTAAGGTTAAATTCACTAGTGTTTTCTTCTTGAAAAGCTAAATTTCTTCCGCCACCAAACAACACTCTATTTCCTACATTTCTAAAATAATAATAGCCTTGCTCGTAATGAAACGTTCCTTTTAGTTTTAATCCTTCTATTGGTTTGGTAATTAACACTTGAGCTCTTGCGGGTTCCACATCCAATTCTGGTAGCAGTTGCTTTGCAAAACCATTGGTTGACACAATAATATTGTTCGCTTCTATTTTAAAATTATCTAATTCAACAATTGTTTTCTCTTTATTTTTAGATACTGATTTTACATTAACTCCATTAATAACTTCAACACCTTTATCTTGTGCTAGTTTCAACAAATTTTTCATTGTTTTACCAGTATTAATCTGCCCTTCAAACTTGTTGTGAATAACATGGGAAATGTTCTCAAAACCAAACTCGTTTATTAATTCATCTTTACAAACAAAAACATCTTCCTCAAATATTGGTTTTAAAAAACTGTTTAAATAAGCTAACTGGTCAACAGCCTTTTTATAGATTTCAGTATCGGCTTTTGTAAACAACTCACAACTCCCTAAAGGCTCAAAACCCATAGCTTCCTCTCCTAACAAACTTTTTAAATTTAACAAGCCTTCCCATCTTTTCCTAACAATGTTAAAAACTTCATTTTCAGACATTTTAGAAAGGTCATCTAAAATTTCAGTTACAGATCCAAAACAAGCAAATCCTGCATTTTTTGTGCTTGCCCCACTTGGTAAAAAACCTTTTTCAAACACCACAACTTTTGCATTAGGGTGCTTTAAACGTAATTCTATTGCTGCTGATAAACCAACAATTCCACTTCCAATTATGGCATAATCTATGTTATTATAAAACGATTGTTGTTCCCAAAAACTAACGTGCATAAATCAAAATTTATTAAAAGATTAAAACTATAAATTAATAATTAATTTTACCCAACACGATAACACTATTATTATGAAACTATTCTTTCTATTAATCCCTTTAGCTATACTTTCTTGTAAAACAACAGAAGATTCAAGTACCTCAAAAAACAAGATTGAAAAAGAAGTGATTACTTCACTTTCGAAAGATTTAGCTCACAATGTTGAAATTTCTATTAAAACTAAAGAGCCTTATTGTGGAGGTGCTTATCCAAGAGATGAGGATTTAAACAGAACATCAACTGCTGCAACTGAATATATACTAATTAACGCTAAAAAAGAAACTTTCACGATTTCTTCTGATGCTGATGGTATGATTTATCTTAACCTTAAACCTGGAACTTACGAAATAAGAGAAATGTATAAAAACATGCCATTTGATGTGTTTAAAAAAATGCACCAACCCAAAGTAAATCAGGCCTTATTAAATACTGAAAATGACTGTTTTAAAGAATGGTGGTCTGAAAATTTATTAAAATTTGAAGTAAAAGTTACTGAAGCTAACCATCAATTTTCTACTATAATACCAAAAATGTGTCAAACAGGTTTTAATCCTTGTATTAGATTTACTGGAGCACGCCCTCAGTAGTTATTTTGAGGTTTCTTTTTTGAAAATTTTATATACCCAATAAATTGCTAATGCACTAACTAGATGTTTAATAGTGTGCCCACTAACAAAGCCTGTAAGTTCAAAAGTTATCACATCTAAATGTTCGAATAATTTGGCTACGATATAAGCTGCAAAAACATAAATTAATTTTTGTGTATAAAGCTTATTGCTTCTATAAATAAT
>JBMYXB010000072.1:0-12204 GCA_049608005.1 Vicingaceae bacterium | reverse complement strand
TGAGCTTTAATTTCTTGCTTATGGTTTCCTTGTATTTCTTCTAATCCTGAGCTAATTACATCTACATTATCGTAATACGTTATTGCATAACGCAACCAAAAATCAATACCTCTTCTTATTTTATATTTTACAGTTAAATAAGTTCGTGTTCCTCTATTATAATATGCAGGAATAGAGAAAGAGTACAACACATCATTTTCGTAAGCATAAATTCTGCTATTATACGATTTGGTATCAAAAATTGCATATCTAAAGGTAAAAGAAAAAGGGTTGCTTTTTGGTTTAAAAGCTACATCTTGATACAATAGATAACCCGTTTCAAAAGGTGATTCTTCTTTATCGTAATTTACAAGTTCTGCCCTTCCTTTAATTTTAAAAGTTTCTGATATTTTGTAAGAGTAATTAAAACGGTAACTCGTTTGTTTTTCATACACTAAATAATCTATTCCTTCTGTTAAATTTACTGCGGTGTTTTCTTGTTTGTTTTTTTCTCTAATTCTAACATACATTTCCATTTTTTTAGAAGGCTTATAAGTTAATTGAGCTAAATATTGATACCCTTTAGAAGGTGCATTAATACCAAATTTTAACCAAGGAAAAGTAAATTGATCGTAATAAGCTGATAAAGTAAATTTCTTTAATGGTTTTGCTACAAACCCCATGTACGTACCTTTTTCGTTTTCGTTGGTAGATCCTTCTCCTAAACCTGCACTAGATATTGGTTGAAAATTTCTTTGATAATCTCTGTATAAAACTGCTACAGATAATTTAGGATCTAAGGTAATTAATGCTCCAGAAACAAATGCATTTCCTGCCTCTAAGCTTTTAGAAACCTCTCCAAAAAAGTTAAAGTTTTTAAACACCCAATTATAATCTAACCCTACATTGGTTTGCTGGTTATCATCATTTCTAAATTGGCTATACGTAGCTAATTGTGGTGTAAAATCGCTACTTAACTTACTATGTACCCCTGTTACTCCAACGTTTAATTTTCTTGTTTTATACGCTAAATGCCCTCCCATTTGTTGTTGAGAAATGGCATCCTTATCCTCTAGTTCGTTTTGTGTTCTATGAAACCCTGTTTGTTGAACTGATGTTACGGCTAAAACCTCATCATCTATTGATGCCGAATCTGCCAAAGCAATATTAGCATCTACTTTATTGTAAGAATAAAAAGCGGTTGCTTCAACGTTTCCAAATTGTGTTGCAATACCTGCCCCTCTTAAAAAACGACTTTCATCTGCAGAAGTATATGGTTTTAAACCTCCTGCACTTCTTTTTACCAACATTATATCTGCCGATTTACCAAAAGCTCTACCCGACCAATATGTTAAACCTTGTCCGAATTGTGCCTGATAATCTCCTAAAGCTAATTGCTTTATTTTTCCTTGATTTTTAATAAAAAAATGCCCTGAATAAAAATCAAATCCATTTTTTTGTGACCCTGAAAAAAACTCTTCTCCAGCATCTTTTTCTGCAGTAAAACCAAAACTTAAATGGTTGCCATATTTATATCTATAGCGCGTATATAATTTGGTATTATCACCTATGTATCTAGAGTTTGGACTTGCTGCTAAAGCTGAATCTGTTACTGAGCTAAATCCTTTTTTCTCTTCTAAAACATTGGTGTAACGAATAAACAATTGATTATCTCCATTTTTAATTAACTCTTTAAACGATAATTGTGCATTATCTACATCTGTAGAAACTTTGATAAAAGGTAACAGACGTTTTATTAAATCATTATCAAAACCAGTAACAGTTTGTAACTCTTCTAAAGTCATCAACCTACCATTATCTTCAATATGGGCTAATAAATTATTAATCTGAATGCTTGTTAAAAGGCCTAATTCTTCTAAATCATTTAAATCGGCTCTATTTAAGTTTAATGGATGGTTAAAATAATAAGACAATTGATCAAAAATGGTTGAATAATCTGCATCAGACTCTTCTGCATCTTCAATTAAATATTCTATCCTTTTTTCAATAATTTTATTCTTTTCTTCTTCTTTATTCTGTGCTAAAGAAAAAATTGGTAATAGAATAAAAAGTAAAACAAGCTGTTTTTGAAGTTTATTTTTAAACAAACAGCAAAAAATTTCTAATCTACTTAAAGCCATACACGTTATAGATTTAAACACTTTCATTAGTTGCTAACAGTAGATGTTTTCTTTGATTTTTTATTTCTAGTATAAATAATAGAAATTCCTGGGGTAATGCCTAATGTTTGATGGAAAGATGAAGATAAATCTACTTTAAAATCTTGCAGCTGCATTCCAAAACCAAATGCATATTGAATTGGGTTGGTAGATATTCCTCCTCTTAAATATAATATGTCTGTTATATGATATTCAATACCTGCATTTACAATTGCATCTACATCCAAATCTTTTTCTGTAGAAACTGCTAACATTACTTTTTTAGAAAAACGATAATCCAACCCTAATTTCATAATGGTTGGAACTCTTTCATTGTTATCATCAGCTAATTTAGACCTGTTAGGATTATAAACATGCACTCCCAACGATAATTCATTACTCAATCTTGCAATTAATCCAATTGCTCCAGTAATGGTAGTTTTGCTTCCATACGTTTGTGCTAAACTTGTATTTAAGTAATTCATCTGTACACCTAAAGAAAATTTATCTCCAAACCGTTGCCCATAAGATAAACCTGCTTTAGTTTCTGAATATGCTGAATAACCAAAAGATGCTA
This sequence comes from Vicingaceae bacterium, assembly GCA_049608005.1. Taxonomy (GTDB): domain Bacteria; phylum Bacteroidota; class Bacteroidia; order Flavobacteriales_E; family Vicingaceae. Next base: position 9,489 of record JBMYXB010000072.1, on the reverse strand, counting down.
CACTTATCCCAAAAGCTCCAGATTTTACAGGTAAAACGAGTGCTCCTGCTTTATAACCAGTTTCTTTTAGTAAAAACCTATTTTCATAATACAAAGCTGCCGTCATCTCTTTTACAAATCCTAATCCTGCCTGATTATTGTTAGTTGACCATACATCAGATAAAGTTACATTATAACCTCCCATTGCTGCAGAACGAGCCCCTAAAAAATCGTTGGCAATTTGAGCGGATATAAATTGCCCAGAAAATATAAGAAGTATTAAAATTAACCCCCCTTTAATTTTGCTTTTATGACAAATGGAGTACTTCTTATAAAGACCCTCCCCTAACCCCACCAAGGAGGGGAACCTGTTTGTATTTTTTTTATGCATTTTTAATTTTATTCCAAGCGTTATACATTACTTCTTGTTTTGGTCTATTTGGCTCTTCTTCTCGTAATGGTTCACATACTTTTAATGTTTCATTACATTCTGTGGCTAACTTTTGGTACAATTGTGTTCCTTTAGTTTTCCAAGCAATCATTTCATCAGTAACTTGTTTAATAATTTTTGCTGGATTTCCTACCAATAAACTTCTATTAGGGATTTCCATTTTTGCTGGAACAAAACATAATGCTCCAATAATACATTCATCCCCCATCACCACATCATCCATTACCACACTGTTCATTCCTACTAAGCAGTTTTCTCCAATAATACCACCATGTATTATTGCTCCATGCCCTATATGTGCACTTTTTTTTAAGATAGTTGTTGTTCCAGGAAACATGTGTATTGTACAATTTTCTTGCACATTGCATCCATCTTCAATAATTATTTTACCAAAATCGCCACGAATTCCAGCTGATGGCCCAATATAAACATCTTTACCAATAATTACATTACCCGTAACTGCTGCTAAAGGGTGTATAAATGCAGATTTATGTATTACAGGTTTAAATCCTTTAAATTCGTAAATTGCCATATTGGTTACTTATTTTAATGTAAAGGTAATGTTTTTTTAATGACTAAACCCTCTGTTTTTTTTTACTACTCCACCAACTTTTATTGATATTTACTTCACTTACAAGTTGGTTTATCTATAGTAAAATAACACATTAATTCAACTAAAATTCTATTGTAACTTTCTTTATAAAAAGCAGCATTAGCAATAGTCGTTTTTTAGTGTAATCAAAGCTTTTCCTAAATTATAAACTGACTTTTTAGTAAGTTAAAATTTCTACATCATCAAAATCAATACAAGCTAAAGGAAAACTCGGATAAGCCGAAGTGAACTTTTTATATTTATTTGCCTTAAACTGTGCCTTATCCCACTTTACCTCTAAAGCATATCCTTCGTTAAAAATTTCCTCAATAACAAAATCTACCTCATTACCATCTGTGGTTCTCCAGTATTTTAAATTATAAGCATCGTGCTTAATTCTTAATTGATTATAAATAAAGTTTTCTAACAAAGCCCCCTTATCTATTCTATCTATAGGGCTATCAAACCTTCCTAAAATAGCATTCCTTAAACCTACATCATTAAAATAAACCTTAGGCATTTTTGTTAATTCCTTTCTAACATTACGATAAAATGGTTTTAATAAATCTATATGAAAACACTTTTCTAAAATATAAGTATATCGCTCTACTGTTTTATTATCCAATCCAATAGTATTACCTAACTCATTTTTATTAACCAAATTACCTACCTGATCTGCTAAAATCTTAACCAACATTAAAAACTTAGCCTCTTTATCCACACCAGACTCAATAATATCTCTCCTTAAATAAGAATTCTTTAGCTCATTTAACAACCATTTTTTTTCTTCCTTATCTTTTTCTAAAACAATTGCCGGATAACCACCATAAATAAGGTACTCTCTTAAAAGTGAATTTATATCCGTACCATACTGAGTAATGTAAGAAGGTTCCGAAACCATATAAGACAACTCTTTTTCTACTTTTTCTTGACGTTTAAAAATTAAAAACTCATTAAAAGACAAAGGATACAATTGAAAAATTCTTTTACGCCCAGCCAACGAATCCTTAAATTTTGTATCAATATAAAAAGCACTACTCCCTGTAGCTATAATCTTTACATTATACTCATACTCATCATATAAAAATTTTAAAAAATTAGTAGGATCATCTAAATACTGCACCTCATCAATCAATAAATAAATACGATTATCTGTTTTACCATCAATAATTTTTTGAGGAGAAATTGCAACATGCTTAAACACAGATTTAACATCCTCATTTAAAGATTTTAACAACTCTTTACTCTCTAAATTTAATAAAACAGCTTCCTCATTTTTATCCTTTAAATGATAATACAGTTGTTTTAGCAAAGATGTTTTTCCTACTTGCCTTGCACCTGTAATTATTGTATAATTCTTATGACTAAGGTGTTTTTCCAATCTTCCATATAAGTATCTGAATTCCATATAATTATAAATTAACAGCACAAATATAGTAATTAAATTCCTAAAAAAACCGATAATTTAGGATTTACTTTCCTAAAAAAACCGATAATTTAGGATTTACTTTCCTAAAATATCGAAAAAAGTGTTTAATTAGAATTTATTAATAGATAAAAATATCAACCATATCGTTTGGGCGTTCTAAAATTCGCCAACTAAACCCCTTAAGAATTACATCCTTAGGAGACACCTCCTTTAATGGGTTCATTACACCTTCCGGATCTTTTATAAACGTAATCGTATTAATTTCATTATCCTCCATAAAGATAAGCATATCCCTACCACTCATTTTATTTACACCAATATACTTACCATCATCATCAATAGCATAGTAAATAGTTTCAGAATTTTCATTCACATTTATCTTATGTATTTCTTGCTTATGAAAATAAGCAATCATACCATCCCCTTTTATCTGATTAAAATTATCACGTAAAGAATCCGCCTTAGAAATGATAAAAGCATTTTCATCAATAAACATCTTATCAATTTTATTATCAGACATTAACAAGTAAATAAATGTTCCTGTAATCTGATTTTCTTCCGACCAAATAATAGGATCATTATAAAAATTAATAGTAGAATCAGAAAAACTATAAACAATAGAATCTGCTTTACCTTGCATATCACTTTTATAAAATTTAGCATGATTATAAGCATACATTGTCCTTACTGTATCCCCTTTAATTTTAGAAGAGTCCGTTTCGTTTACAAGCGAATCATAAACCTGAAATTGCGTAGAAACAATAAAAGTATCAGCATGCATGTACAAAGTGTCCTCATCCATAATTTGCATCATCATAGCCTCCTTTGTAATCATTGCACTATCATTCTGCTCAAAAAAGTGAGCCACATCACCTTGCAAAATCAAATTCTCTACAGTATCAGTTACTACTGCATTACAAATAATTTCTCCAAAACCTTTATCCCTATCATAATACAAAGTATCGCCCTCTATCAGTTGTTCCTCAGAAAACAAATAAGCATTTTTATAAAATTTAGATTTATTACTTGCAGTATTGTACCACCCATCTTCCGTGTAAATAAAATTATTATCGCTAGTAATTGTGGTAGGGCCTAAAAAATTTACTACCTCAGACTTAGAATGATAATTTAACGTATCTGCCTCTATTGTGTATTCAGGATTAACTAACAGAACCGAATCTTTAAAAAAGAACGATTCGCTATCCGTATAATAATACCCTTGCCCACTAGTTAAGGTGTTATTTTCTTTTTGATTTACCATTTTACCCCCACCATAGTAGTAAGCAATGTTAGTGGTGCGATTATAATCTAAAAAATTAGTAGTAAGCGTTACATCATTATTTATTAAACGAATATCACCTCGTAAAATAGCCACCTTAGTATTTCCGTTATATTTTAACGAATCGCCAAACATTTTTAAAGAATCTCCTTGCTCAATCCTTACATTACTATAAGCATCCATGGTATTCGTTCTCTTATAAACAAATGCACTATCACAAAACATTAAGGCATCATCATGCTTTAACTGAACATCTCCAATTAAACGATTTATTCTCTCTCCATCTATTTCTTCAGATATCCAATCATTGGCATTCAGAATCTCAATCTTAGATTTTTTTTGAGCAAAAGATTCTCCAAAAAAAAGAAAAAAGAAAAAAGAAAAAAGAAAAAGTAATTTCTTAGTCCCCCTTTGGGGAAAACTCAAAAATCCTCCCTTGAGGGAGGACTTAGGTGGGTGATATTTTATTTGTTGAAAAAACAATCAATCCAATTTAAGAAAAGGGTATTTCACCCCTCTCAATCTCCCCTCAAGGGGAGAAGTATTTATTAAGCCATTACATTTTCTCTCATTAGAGTTTGTTTTCTATCTGGCCCAACAGAAACAATTGTAATAGGAACGTGTAATTCTTGTTCTAAGTATGTGATGTAATCCATAAATTCTTTTGGTGCATCAGCCATATCTGTTAAACCAGTTAAATCTTTGTTCCAACCTTTAACTTTTTTGTAAACAGGCTTAATGTTTAACGAATTTATATCATACGGAAAATAATCAAACATTTCTCCATCAATATCATAATGCGTACAAACTTCAATTTCTTCAAAAGAATCTAAAACATCTGCTTTCATCATTGATAATTGAGTAGCACCATTTATCATAATGGCATATTTCAATGCTGGTAAATCTATCCAACCACATCTTCTATCTCTACCAGTTGTTGCTCCAAATTCATGACCAATTTGTCTAATATTTTCTCCTACTTCATTATCTAATTCGGTAGGGAAAGGGCCTGAACCAACTCTAGTACAATATGCTTTAAAAATACCAACAACCTCTCCAATTCTATTTGGTGCAACACCTAAACCAGTACAAGTACCAGCAGTTACCGTGTTAGAAGAAGTAACAAAAGGATACGTTCCAAAATCTACATCTAACATTGTTCCTTGAGCACCTTCTGCTAAAACAGTTTGTCCTTTTTGCATGGCATCATTGATGTAATGCTCACTATCAATTAAAGTAAATTTCGACATAAACTCCATTGCTTCAAACCACTTAATTTCAAGCTCCGTTAACAATTCAGCGTAATCATAATCGCCCAAAATTGCTTTATGTTTTTCTTGTAAAGCATTATACTTCTCTTTAAAATTGGTTGTTTTAGAATCTCCCATTCTTAAACCATTCCTACCAGTTTTATCCATGTAAGTTGGACCAATTCCTTTTAACGTAGAACCAATTTTATTTTTTCCTTTTTGTTCTTCAGAATATTTATCTAAAATCTTATGAGTAGGAACAATTAAATGTGCTTTTTTAGAAATCAACAATTTAGATGCAACATCAATTCCAACAGCTTCTAACTTATCAATTTCATCTTTGATAATAATTGGATCTATTACAACTCCATTACCAATTACATTAACCGTTTCGTCTCTAAAAATTCCTGAAGGAATAGTATGTAAAACGTATTTTTTATCATCAAAAATTAGCGTATGACCAGCATTTGGTCCACCTTGAAATCTTGCAATAATATCGTACTTAGGAGTTACAACATCTACAATTTTACCTTTTCCTTCGTCTCCCCATTGAAGACCTAATAATACATCTACTTTATTCATCTTACTTATATCAAAATTTTCTTTGCATCTTCAACCGTTTTTTCAATGTTAAAAATGCTATTTAATTTAGTGATTACTAATAATTGATTTATTTTTTCAGGAATGTTAGTTATAATAACCTCTCCTCCTTTGTTTCTTGTTTGTGTAAAAATATTAATCAGAATACTTAAACCTGTTGAGTTCATATATTCCATTTCTGCTAAATTTAGTATTAGCTTTTTTACGCCCTGATTGGTGTTAAATTCGACTTCATCTAATAAGTCTTCAATTTGTAATTTATTCATCAAATTTCCATTCAATGAAACAATTAAAATTGAATCTTCTTTTTTTATTTCAAATGAAAAACTCATTGCTCTTTGGATTCATTTTTAAGTCCATAAAAGTTAAGTGAGTGATGCATAATTTTTACATCAAACATTTCTTCTAATGTAGCTTTTATATTTTGAATTCTTGGGTCACAAAATTCAATTACCTCTCCGTTACTTAAAATAATATGATCGTGTTGTTTGGATCCGTAAGATCTTTCAAACTGAGCCATACTATTACCAAACTGGTGTTTTCTTACCAATTTAGCGTCAATTAACAGCTCAATTGTATTGTATAAAGTTGCTCTACTTACTCGATATTTTTTATTGGTCATAGAGATGTATAAATCTTCTACAAAAAAATGATCGTTATTTGAATAGATTTCTTGGAGTATAGCGTAGCGTTCGGGAGTTTTACGATGCCCGTTTTCTTCTAAATAAGTGGTAAAAATATTTTTTACCTTTTCTTGAAGTTCTTCTCCTGTACTCATTAGGGTTATTAAAAAGTAAAAGTAAAAATTTAATGGTTAATGAATGTAAAATGTTAATGCTTTGTTGAAAAGTTATTTGATGCAGAATTTTGCGTAAAGGATGGGAACGGTATCTCCCGATTTTTCATCGGGAATATAGTGGACAGCCTGACCTTTTTTTTCTTTTTCTAAAAAAAAGGATACGCCCAAAGCATTCTTACCTTTAGCTGTTTATTTATCTATTTGATCGACTTTTCTAACGCCTTTTAGGCTTTTTAAGTTTTTAATTAGGTTGGTAAGATGAGATGTATCTTGTACCAACACCATAACTCTCCCTTCAAAAATACCATCATGACTATCGAAACTAATTGAACGCATATTTACGCTGTGTTCGTTAGATATTACTTGGGTAATTCCGTTTACGATACCTACATCATCAATTCCAATAATTTTAAGCCCAGTTATAAAAGCAGCATCACTTTCATCAATCCAACTTGCTTTTATAATTCGATAGGCATAGTTAGACATTAACTGCACCGTGTTTGGGCAGCCTGTTTTGTGTATTTTAATACCTTCGGAAACGGTAATAAATCCATACACTTCGTTGCCCGGAATTGGATTACAACAGGTAGCTAATTTATAATCTAGCTTTTCCATATTATCGCCAATAACCAATACTGGTTTAGCTGCTTTTTTACTTCCTACTGTTTTTCTTGGCGTAAATAACGTTTGTACTCTTTTAGGAATTATTGTTCTTTTAGGTTGTAAAAATCCTTTTCTTACTTCAAGTCCTTTTAGTTTTCCTAAATCAATTTTACCTATTGATATTTGGTAATGTAGTTCTAATTCTGAGGCAACTTTAAAGTAATTTTGTAATTCTTTAATACTTATGTTTTGATAAGATATTTTAAGTTTTTTAAATTCTTTATCAAGAAGTGCTTTTCCTTCTTTTGCTATTGTTCTTTTTTCTTCGTTTAGGGCATGTTTTATTTTAGATTTTGCTCGGTGTGTTTGTACAAAACTGAGCCAATCTTCTTTTGGTTTTTGATTTTTTGAGGTTAATACTTCTACTTGATCTCCACTATTTAATTGAAAACTTAAGGGAACTAGTTTTTCGTTTACTTTTACTCCCAAACAGTTAACTCCAACTTGAGTATGAACCGCAAAGGCAAAATCTAATACTGTTGCTCCTACGGGTAAATTTTTCATATCTCCGTTTGGTGTAAAAACATAAATTTCGTCTGTAAACAAATTCAGTTTAAAATCGTCTATTAAATCTAGGGCGTTTTCGTTATTGTTTTCTAATAATTCTCGAACTTGGTTAATCCATACATCAAATTGACTTTCAGATTCTCCTTCTTTGTATTTCCAATGTGCTGCAAATCCTTTTTCGGCAATTTCATCCATTCTGCGGGTTCTAATCTGCACCTCAACCCATTTTCCTGTTGGGCTCATAACCGTTGTATGCAAAGATTCGTAACCGTTTGCTTTAGGTGCTGAAATCCAATCTCTTAATCGATCTATATTGGGTTGATAAAAGTCTGTAACTACCGAATAAACTTGCCAACAGTCTGATTTTTCGTTGAGTTCTTCTTTAGAGTCAATAATTATTCTAATGGCAAACAAATCATAAACTTCTTCAAAAGGAACGTTTTGTTTTTGCATTTTTTTCCATACAGAATGAATGGATTTTGATCTTCCTTTAATTTCAAACTCCATACCTCTTTCTTCTAACACCTTTTTAATGGGTGAAGAAAATTTTCTAATAAAACGAGCCCTAACTTCTTCTGTCTTTTTTAATTTACTTTGTATCTCAGCAAATCCATCAGGTTCTTGGCATTGCAATGATAAATCTTCTAACTCTGATTTGATTGAATGTAAGCCTAAACGGTGTGCTAATGGAGCATATAAAAACAGTGTTTCTGAAGCAATTTTTAATTGCTTATCTCTACGCATTGAACCGATGGTTCGCATGTTATGCAGTCGATCAGCTATTTTTATTAAGATTACTCTTACATCTTCTGATAGCGTTAATAGTATTTTTTTAAAGTTTTCTGCCTGTATGGATTTGTTATTATCTACAACTCCAGAAATTTTAGTTAGTCCATCAATAATTAATGCTTCTTTTTTTCCAAATTGCTCTTCAATATCATCTAAAGTAATTTCGGTATCCTCTACAGTATCATGCAATAAAGCACAAATAATTGAAGTAGCTCCTAATCCAATTTCTTCAGCACAAATTCGTGCTACTGCAATAGGATGAAAAATATAAGGTTCTCCAGATTTTCTTCTATCATTTTTATGTGCCTCAACAGCAACATAAAATGCAGTTTTCATTCGTTTTCGGGTTGCAGCATCTTTTTTTGCATGCTTAGCCGCCCTCAACATACTTCTGTATGCCTTTAAAATATCTTTACTTTCTTGCTCTAAATCAGTCATCAGTTTTCAATTCTTCAGTCTCTTTGATCTAAAATTTCATTTAAAATAGAATAAATGTCATGCTCAACACTTTATACGCTCACTCAAACCCAGCCTCCCCCCTCCAAGGAGCGGTATCTTAATAATTTACACTCTTTCTATAATTGTTGCATAACCTTGTCCTACACCTATACACATGGTTACTAAAGCGTATTTTTTATTTGTTTTTTGAAGTTCTATTGCTGCAGTTTGTAAAATTCTTGAGCCAGTTACACCTAAAGGATGACCAATAGCAATTGCTCCACCATTTGGGTTAATTCTTGGATCATTATCTGCCAGCCCCATTTTACGTGTACAAGCCAAAGCTTGCGCAGCAAATGCTTCGTTCAATTCAATCACATCCATATCATCCAGTGTTAAACCTGCTCTTTTTAATGCTTTTTCTGAAGCATAAACAGGTCCTATTCCCATAACACGAGGTTCCACTCCTGCAATAGCACTAGATACTATTCTGGCAATTGGTTTTAAATTATATTTACTAGCTCCTTCTTCTGATGCTATTAACATAGCGGCTGCACCATCATTTAATCCTGAAGAATTTCCTGCCGTAACACTTCCTCCTTCTTTTTTGAAGGCTACCCTTAATTTACCTAAAACCTCTAAAGAACTTGTTGGTTTGATAAATTCATCTTTATCAAAAATCAAATCATCCTTTTTACGTTGAGGAATATGAA
>JBMYXB010000071.1:0-12334 GCA_049608005.1 Vicingaceae bacterium | reverse complement strand
ACCGTCTAAAGAGCTAGATACGTAATAAATAATTTTTTGCATAATGTATATTTTCGGTATTTTACGTCATTAAACCCAACGTACTTCTTGTTAGCTTTTCAATGCAATTTATTCCGATAGCTATCGGAATTAAGCGAAATTAACGTTTTTTAAGGAAAAAATCATGACTAAAACTGGTTGTTCTGTTGCTCCATATAACTCTGTAAAATAATGGTGTGTTGTTTTTAACTTAATACATAACTTTTTGCATGCATAAAAAAATAGGTATATATTTGTTCTATGTCAAACAAACTTTATAAAGGAACTTTAACTAACGTTGTATTAAAGCTGTTACACGAAAATGGTAGGATGTATGGTTACGAAATCACTAAAAAAACAAAAGATCAAACCAACGGAGGTTTTACGATAACCGAAGGAGCTTTATATACCATTTTGCACAAGTTAGAAGCCGAAGAAGTGTTAGAAGTAGAATTTGAAACAGTTGATGGTAGGACAAGAAAATATTATAAACTCTCAGAAAAAGGCGAGAAAGAAGCAGTATTAAAAATAGAAGAATTAAAAGTGTTTATCCAGAACTTATCTGGATTTATTAATCCTAAATTAGCTTAACATGAAAGTAACACTCAATAAAAAACAGTTGGCTTTTATTTCTGAAAGAATTAAGAAAAAAGGAGTGAGTTATACTGATGTAAATGCCGAAATGACCGATCATGTTGCTTCTGAGGTAGAAGAGTTAATGGAATTAAATAAACTCCCTTTTTCCGATGCTTTAAAAGATGTTTTTTCAAACTACGATCGATTTCATTTTATGAGAATAGAAGAAGAGCAGGTTAAGAAGTTACAAAAGCAATCGTGGAAGTCATTTAAATTGGGCTTGTTTAATTTTTTCTCTTTCCCTAAAATAGTTTTTACGATAGTATTATTTTTTATGATTCATCAATTAATAATACTAGGAGGTATTGATTATATTATGAGCTTTTATTTAATTTGTTTAATCGTTTCTGGAGTTACACTCTTTGTTTTAAAAAGAAAATGGTTAGGAAAAGGTACTTACCTACAGCTAGCAAAGTTTCATGGAATAATTGCACCTGCTTATTGTGTTGCTCCGCAAATGGTTAGTTTATCTTTTGATAATTTAGTTCCAAGTTTCCCATGGCTTTCTAGTGTCTTAATCACTCTAATGTTCTTCATGATTCTGATTGCTTTAGAACTCTACAGAAATGAGTTTTTGAAAATGCGAATGAAATACACCTAAAACTGGTTGTTCTGTTGCTCCATATAACTCTGCAAAATAATGGTAGCACTAATTTCATCAACCAAGGCTTTATTTTGTCGGGCTTTCTTTTTTAGTCCACTATCTATCATGGTTTGGAAAGCCATTTTAGAAGTAAAGCGTTCATCAACTCGTGCAATTTTTTTGTCTTTAAACTTGCGGCTTAAATGTTTTACAAAAGGTTCAATCACTTTGGCAGATTCGGCAGGGTTATTTTGTAAATCTTTAGCTTCACCAACCACAATACATTCTACTTCGTTTTTATTAAAGTAATCCTCTAAAAAAGCAATTATTTCTGAGGAGTGAACTGTTGTTAATCCACTAGCAATAATTTGTAATTCATCAGTAACGGCAACGCCAACTCGTTTACTACCATAATCTATTGCTATAATTCTTGCCATAATTTTAAGCTATTAAAAAACTTAGATTAGATGTAATACTTTTTTAATAATATCTTTTACCTAACTTTTTGTTCTCTGTTTGATTGTTTAAATTTGTGAAAAATACTTTTAATGGAGACAAAGTTAAATAAAATAGAAGAAGCGATTGAAGACATAAAAGCCGGAAAGGTAATTATTGTTGTAGATGATGAGGACAGAGAGAATGAGGGAGATTTTTTGGCTGCTGCCAGATCGGTAACACCAGAAATGATAAATTTTATGGCTACCCACGGTAGAGGGTTAATTTGTGCTCCATTGGTAGAAGATATGTGTGAGGAATTAGGTTTGGATTTAATGGTTCAATCTAATAATGCTGCTTACGAAACTCCTTTTACTGTTTCTGTAGATTTAATAGGACACGGATGTACAACAGGAATTTCGGCTAGTGATAGAGCTAAAACGGTTTTAGCATTGATTGATCCTGAAATTAGAAATGAAGAATTAGGAAAACCAGGTCATATTTTTCCTTTAAAAGCACGTAGAGGTGGTGTTTTAAGAAGAGCAGGACATACTGAAGCGGCTATTGATTTAGCACGTTTAGCAGGTTTTGAACCAGCAGGAGTAATCGTAGAGATTATGAATGAAGATGGTACCATGGCACGTTTACCTCAGTTATTAGAAATTGCAGAAAAATTTAATTTGAAAATTGTTTCAATTAAAGACTTAATTGCCTACCGTTTAACACACGAAACTTTAATTAATAGAGAAGTAAGTGTTAAAATGCCTACCGAAGTAGGAAATTTTGATTTGGTAGCATATCAACAAACAACCAACGAAATGGATCATTTAGCTTTAGTTAAAGGTTCTTGGGATAAAGATGAACCAATTTTGGTTCGTATGCACTCTTCTTGTATGACGGGTGATATTTTTGGTTCTTGTAGATGTGATTGCGGTCCTCAACTTCAAAAAGCAATGGAAATGATAGAAAAAGAAGGGAAGGGAGTAATTGTTTACATGAATCAAGAAGGAAGAGGTATTGGTTTAATTAATAAGCTAAAAGCTTATAAATTACAAGAAGAAGGAAGAGACACTGTACAGGCTAATGAAGAATTAGGCTTTAAAGCAGATCAAAGAGATTATGGCGTTGGAGCTCAAATATTAAGAGATTTAGGCGTTTCAAAAATTAAATTAATGAGTAATAATCCTAAAAAAAGAACAGGATTAATTAGTTATGGGTTAGAAATAGTTGATAATGTTTCTATTGAAATAGAATCAAACGAGCACAATAAATCTTACTTAGAAACTAAGCGAGATAAAATGGGGCATTCACTTAAAATGAAATAGTTAAAAAGAAAAGAGAGAATTCGTCATTGCGAGGAACGAAGCAATCTCATTTAAAGAGTGCTTTTGTTTTGAATCAATAACAAATAAAAACATATATTAAGGATTAGGAACAATAGTCTTATCTCTTGTTTCTAAATATCTTTAGTTTAAAAATAAAGTATGGGAAGAGCATTTGAATTTAGAAAAGCAAGAAAAATGAAACGTTGGGGTAAAATGGCCAAAACGTTTTCTAGAATTGGAAAAGATATCGTAATGGCGATAAAAGAGGGTGGCCCAGACCCAGAAAGTAATTCTAGATTAAGAGCAGTAATGCAAAATGCTAAAGCTGCCAACATGCCTAAAGAAAATGTTGATAGGGCGATAAAAAAGGCAAAAGATAAAGATACCAGTAACTATAAAGAAGTAATTTTTGAAGGTAGAGCACCTTATGGAATTGCGGTTTTAGTAGAGTGTGCAACAGATAACAACAACAGAACAGTTGCAAATGTTAGACATTGCTTTAGTAAGCGTAAAGGAGAGTTAGGAACTGCAGGTTCAGTAGAATTTATGTTTGATCGTACTTGTAATTTTAAAATTGCTAATGATGGTACAGACCCTGAAGAATTAGAATTAGAGCTAATTGATTACGGAGCCGAAGAAGTTTTTGTTGATGAAGATGGAATTATTATTTATGCCCCTTTCGAAAGTTTTGGATCTATCCAAAAGTTTTTAGAAGAAAATGAAAAAGAAATTATTTCTTCTGGCTTTGAAAGAATTCCGCAAGTTTTAACAAAATTAACGGCTGAACAAAAAGAAGAAGTGGATAAATTATTAGAAATGCTAGAAGAAGATGAGGATACGCAAAACGTGTATCATAGCATGGACGAAAGCGAATAGAATTTTAAACGAATTGAAAAAAAACAGGAAGAGAATAATCTCTTTCTGTTTTTTTTGGTTCAAACTTTTTTAAATTAACCCCTTTGTTTTCAATAAGTTTGTAACTTATTATAAAGTTTTTTACTATGAATAAGTATTTTATATTTTTAGTTTTTTCAGTTGTTAGTTTAACAGTAAACGCACAATGGAGAAATGCAACTCCTTTTAATTCGGAGTTGTTTGATATTACATTTACCGATCAATACAATGGCTATGCTACTGGACAAACTGGAGCTATAGGAAATTGTAGCGGATATGAACTTTCTATTTACAGAACAATTGATGCTGGTAAAAACTGGATTAGAATTAAATCTGGAACTACAGAACAAATTAGAGCAGTACACTTTGTAAATAATATGGTTGGTTGGACTGTTGGAGCTTCTTCAGAAATTCTTAAAACTATTGATGGTGGTGCAACTTGGAACCAAGTAAGTTATGGTGTAGGATCGGGTTACAATGATATTTGGTTTAGAGATGCAAATAACGGTTTTGTATTAGGTGATAATGGAATGTTACGTAAATCTACCAATGGAGGAGCTTCATGGCAAACTATTACTAGCGGTGTTTCTTCAACATTAAGAAAAATACGTTTTGTAGATAACAATGTAGGGTTTATTGCTTGTTCTGATGGCCAGTTATTAAAAACAATAAATGGTGGTAGTTCTTGGTCTGTAGTAAATTCAGGTGCCACTTGGGGAGTAGATGTGTTTTTTGTAAGCCCAACAACAGGTTACCATATGGGATCAGATAATGGAAATACAAACCTTTATAAAACAACTGATGGAGGTTCAAGTTGGATTTCACTACCTATAGGGTATAGCTATTTAAGAAGGTTGTTTTTTACGAGCGAAGAAGTAGGTTACATTATTACTTGGGGCTTCGGAATATTAAAAACTACAGATGGTGGAGTAACGTGGAATCAAACAATGACTATGAATGGAATTAACGATAACTGGTCGGGAATTCATTTTACCGATGAAAATACTGGTTATGTTAGTGGTAAATTAGGAAGAGTAAGCAAAACCACAGATGGTGGTGTAACTTGGAAAAGCGTTTTATCAGGTTTGTCTAATGATTTATCGGCTGTTGAAGCTCCACATAAAGACACTACTTATTTTGCTGATATTAATGGGAAGATATTTAAAACAGAAAATGGAGGGGTTTCTCTTCATCAACAAACTCCAGATCAAGGGGGTGATATAACTAAAATGCATTTTTTTAATACAACAAGCGGATTAGCTGCTGTAGGAAACGGAACAGTTTTAAAAACTGTAGATGGTGGAGAAAATTGGAATCCTCAAACAACAAATACCACCCGAAGGTTAACTGATTTTAGTTTTATAAACGATCAAATTGGTTTCGCATCTTCTTTTGGTGGAGTGGTTTTTAAAACTACCGATGCTGGTGTAACTTGGGATTCAATTCCAACTGGTTTTGATGAATATTTAACAGACATTTATTTTCTGAATGAAGATACGGGGTTTACGATTAGTTCAGGAATGATTTTAAGAACTTTTGATGGTGGAACAACTTGGGACATTCATGACCCAATAATATCAGGGTTAATGCGAGATGTGAAATTTTATGACAATACTGTTGGTTACATTGTTAGTTCAGGAAAAGTATTGATTACCAAAAATTTTGGAGGCACTTGGGAGCTACAAAGTTCTTATTCTGGAACCATACATGAAATGCAGTTGATTAACGACAGTACTGCATTTTACACTTATAGTACAAGCCAAAGAATGAGTTTAGATAGCGGAAAAACCCTTTACAGTCAATCAACTGCATGTTTGCATAACAATTGGAGTATGTTTGATTTAGCTATGACTGATGGAGGAGACTATGGTTATACTGTTGGTGGAATTAACGGACTAATTCATCAAACCGAAAACACAGAAATTATAGCAAGTATTGTTTCAGAAACAAATAGTTTTTGTCATGCATCAACAGTTTTTGTTGGGTTTTTAGGGAAAGGTTTTTTTGGAGCAGGAAATGTTTTTACAGCACAATTGAGTGATGCTACTGGGAGCTTTGCAAATCCAATAGATATTGGTACGGTAGATTTATCTGCAGTATTGATTTATAAATCAGGAATAATAACAGCAACACTTCCAGGAGGAATTGTTTCAGGGAGTGGATATAGAATCAGAGTGGTAGCATCTAATCCAAATTTAATTAGTCCAGATAATGGCTTTGACATTACAATAGCAGCAGCACAAACTCCAACGCTTAGTTTACAAGGTGGTGCTGGTTTTTGTGGAGAAACCAATGTTAACTTATCTACAACATCCTTTGCAGGAGGTTTAAATCCTTCTTACAATTGGTACATAAATGGAAGTGATATTGGTTTAAATTCAAGTAATTTTAATTCAGATTCTTTATTAGAAGGAGATACAATTCAAGTTAAAATGATTTCGTCTTTAGCTTGTGTAAATGCAGATAGTGCTATTTCAAACACTTTTATTATAGATTATTCAGACTCATTAAGAATTAACTTAATATCTGATACAACACTTTGTGAAAATGATTGTGTTGTGTTAAATCCTACTGTAAATAATGGTGTAGAATCGATTAGTTGGTCTAGCTCTGTTGGGTTAAACGATTCAACAATTTTAAACCCTACAGTTTGCGGAATAACCAATTCAACTTATAGTATTGCTGTAACCGATACTAATTCTTGTATGGCTTATGATAGTATTAATGTGTGGGTAAATCCAACACCAGCTGTACCAATTATATCTTTTAATAGTTCGGTTTTAAGTTCAACCACTAGCAATTATTACCAATGGTTTTTTAATGGAGATTCTATTTTAGGAGCCAACACTATTAATTATACACCTTTACTGTCAGGAGATTATAGTGTGCAGATTACCGATCAATTTGGTTGCAGTGCTTTTTCTTTAGATTTTAATGTGATAATTACGGGTGTAAACGAATACTCTAAATTGGTAAAAAGCATTCATCCAAATCCGTTTAACATAACAACAACAATTTTATTTGATGAAATGTTAAATGGAAATTATAACCTTTTGGTTTATGATGTTGTTGGTAAAGAAGTCTTTAAAAAATCAAACCTTAAAGGAAATAGAGTGGTTTTAAATAAGGGAGATTTGGGCTCTGGATTGTTTTTGGTTTATTTATTCAATAACAAAAACAATCAAAGACTGTTTGTAGATAAAATTGTGGCTGAGTAGATTAAATTAATTTATACTCAGAATGGTATAACTTTTTCCGTTAAAAGAAAAGGAATCTTCTTTTTTTAATCCAATCAATAATTTTCCGATAGGAGAAACATTAGAAATAGCAAAAATGGTTGCATCATTTAGTGTTACTTTTCCTAAACTAGCAGCAATAAAAAACTGTCCGTTATTGGTAGTAACTAAGCTACCTAAACCAACTTGTTGATGTTTTGTATCAGGGTTTATTTGAGATAAAACTTGCTCTAATTTTAAAGCTTCAGCTAATTGTTTGGTTAATTTTTCAGTTTCTAATTGAGCCATAGCTCTACCAGTTTCATGTTTATCGCCAGCACTGCTTTTGGTTTCATTGTTAGCAGCATTTTGTGCTTCTTTAATTATGGCAGATAAATCGGCAACTCTTTGCTGAGCAATTTTAACACATTTGGTATAAATTTCTTTTTTTAAAATCACTATTAAACCGTTTATGTAATTTATGGTCTAAAAGTAATTAGAAACACTTTAAATAACTGTATGATGATTACTTTTGTTCGCGATTATGAAATATAACTTAACAATACTACTAATCTGTTCACTTTTGATGAGCGGATTCTCTCAAAGAGGACCAAAAGGTAAAGGCGGTAAATTTAAAAATAAAGGACTGACTTACAGTTTGTTTGGTCAAGTTTTAGATGATAACGGAGAAGGTTTGCCTTATGTTTCTGTGGCAGTTTTTAAAGGAAAAGATTCTAGTTATGTAAAAGGTGCAGCAACCGAACTAAATGGTAGGTTTACAATGCAAGTACCATCAGGAAATTATTACGCTAAAATTTCTTTTTTAAGTTTTAAGGATAAAACCATTCAAAACATTTTGATTACAGATAGAGATGTAGATCTTAAAAAAATTAAGATGGAACCATCAGTAAATAATTTAGCAGAATTTGAGATAGTTGAAGAAAAGCGATTGATGGAACTCGATTTGGATAAAAAAGTATTTAATGTAGATAAAGATGTTACTAATCATGGGGCGGATGCTACTGAAATTTTAGATAATGTCCCTTCTGTAGAAGTTGATATTGATGGAAATGTTAGTTTAAGAGGAAGCGGAAATGTGAGGGTTTTAATTAACGGAAAACCATCAGGAATGATGGGGATGAGTACTGCAGATGTGTTAAAACAAATGGATGCTACTTTGATAGAAAAAGTTGAGGTAATTACCAATCCATCTGCTAGGTATGATGCCGAAGGAGAGGTTGGAATTATCAATATTATTATGAAAAAAGATAGGAGGCAAGGTGTTAATGGTTCGGTTAATGCCAATTTTGGTTATCCAAATAATTTGGGTGGAGGTTTTAATATTACATTTAAACAAAAGCATTTTAACATTTTTACTGGTTATGGTGCTAGTTATAGAAACTCACCAGGATCTAGTACTAACGAACAAAAATTTACATATCCTGATACTACTTTTAGTTACAATGCAGATTCAGAAACGGATAGAATAAGCTTTAATAATAACTTTAATTTAGGAACAGAAGTATTTTTAAATAAATACAATTCTTTTTCATTTTCTGGGCGATATAGTTTTGGAGATGGAGAAAATGAAACACATTTAGTTTACACTGATATTGATCAATTTGGAGAAACGGTACAAAAAGTAAATAGAGATGAAGAAGAGGTAAAAGATAGAGCTTCTTACGATGTATCTTTTAACTATCGAAAAACGTTTAAAACCAAAGATCGATTATTAACTTTTAGGACATCACATTCAGATCGGAAAGATGATGAGTATTCTACCATCATACAAACCAGTACAAACCCTGCGTTGCCTAATAGAGAGCAAAAAATATTTAACAATGAAGGAGGATCAAATTGGTTGTTTCAATCAGATTACATTCATCCAATTAAAAAAGGAAAAATTGAATTTGGTTTAAAGCATACCATTAAAAAAATTGATGATGATTATGCTGTAGAACAATTTAATACCACCATAAATGATTGGGAATATGTTCCTGGTTTTAAGAATTTAGTATTGTATGATGAAAACATTTCTGCAGCTTATTTAATGGTAGGTAAAAAAATGAAAAAATTTTCTGCTCAATTAGGAGTTAGAGCAGAACTTACGGATGTTAAAACAGAATTAGTAACCACAAACGAAATAAATAAAAGAGATTATTTTAATTTCTTTCCAAGTGCACATATTTCTTATCAATTAAATAAAGAAAACTCTTTACAATTGGGTTATAGTAGAAGAATTAGAAGACCTCATCATTATTGGTTATTGCCCTTTTTTAGTTTTGTTGATGCCAGAAGTAATACTTCAGGTAATCCTAATATTAATCCTGAATATACAGATTCTTATGAGTTAGGTTATCTTAAAAATTGGACTAAATCTTCCTTATTATCTAGTATTTATTATAGATATACGATTGATAATATGAACTGGATAACTTTTTCTGATGCTGAAGGAATAACTAGAAGAATGCCTCAAAACTTAGGTACTAAAAATGCTTTTGGGATAGAATTTTCTGGTTCGCATGAAATTGTAAAATGGTGGAATGTGAGAGGAAGTTTTAATTTTTATAGAGAAATTAGAGATGGAGCGTTTGGAGGTAGAGAATTTGATGTTGATACTTACGCTTGGAATATTCGAGTAAATTCTAAATGGACTATTAAAAAGAAGGTTAATTTACAGCTATCGGGTAAATATAGTGCTCCAAAACAATCTGCACAAGGAGAGAATTTAGCCCGTTATTCTATGGATGCTGGATTTTCGTTTGATGTGCTGAAAGGTAATGGTACAGTAGCTTTTAATGTTAAAGATATTTTAAATTCAAGAAAAAGAAGAAGTATTTCGTTTGGAGATAATTTTGAATCTGAAAGTGAATTTCAATGGCGATCGCGTTATTTTAGAGTGAGTTTTACTTACCGTATTAACCAAAAGAAAAAACGCGAAAGAGATAGAGATTTTGAAAACTTTGAAGGTGGAGAAGGCGGATGATTTTGGTTAATTAAGGTGGGTGAACAATAAAAGCTCTAGCAAAAATTATGGTACATATTGCCAAAATTTAACAAAGCTAAAATGCAAGTAACAAGGCATATTATATAATGTTAGTAAATTACTGTTTTAGTTCTCAGTAAATTGAATTGCTCTTTCAAGTATTTGGTCTTTACCTAATTTTACGCCTTCAATGGTTTCCTTAACATAAATATCAGGAACAATACCTATTCGTTGTAATTGATCACCATTTGGAAAGTGCCAGTCTAAAGAGGTGAACCAAAAAGAAATACCTCCAGGCATGTCAATGGTTGAAACATTTCCATTTGCTCCAGCTGTTGGTGTTCCAATAAAAGTAACCTTATTAGAGTAAGCTTTAAACATCATACAAACTGTTTCAGATTGCGAAATAGCGTCAGAATTTATTAAAACAACTACTTTACCTTTGTATTGTTTTCTTAGAAAAACAAAAGGCTTAACAAGCCAGAATCGATAACGCATTCCTTTAGATACATTTATATATGTTCCTGGGTATTCTTTGTTCGGTTTGTAATAAGTGGCAACTTTTTTAGGCTCTTTACTTAATAAATGAGGCAGTGCTAACCAGGCGACTGTTTCAGGATAACCTCTAAGATCAAAAACAATAGTTTCCTTATTCTTAAACTTTTTCAACACCTTCTTTAATTTACCAAACTTAATTTCTGTTAAATCAACATAACCAGCTTTGTCATTAAGAGAGTAGTGGTAAGGTTTTTTGTTATATTTTGATTCTCTTTTAGTTTTGCTGCTTACAAGTTGAGTCTCAAGTAGAGAAAGGGTATCGCGATCTCTAATTATGGTAAAATTAAATTTAGAGTTATATGTATTTGTAAGTGCAAGTTCAAAATAATTTGTTTGAGATTGAACAGTTGAGTGACTCTTATTGCGGTTTCTATTATCTCTAAATTTTCTTAAATCGGTGGTATCAATTTTTAAAACAATATCGCCCAATTTTAACACAGCAGAATCGGCTAGCATTTTGCTTACTACCACATTACTATCAATCAATCGGAAATTGTAAGGAACATATCCTTTTTTCTCATTTTGGTTAGTAATTGTTTTGTCATATTTAGTTGTAGAATACAGAATACGCCCGTGAGTATCATTTATTTTAGCAGATAATAGCAAGGTTTGTTTAATGTATTTTCTATAGTTATCTGCTTTGATAAATGCTGGAATAGCATTGGTAAGAACAGCATCCCAATTGTTATCTGAGAGTTGCTTGTGCGGGAAATAATAATTGATAATATTCCAATATCTAAATAGTCCTAAAACACGATAAGGCTCGGTGATAGAGTCAAGTTCTTCAAATTTATTTTCTTTATGTTTTAGTACAGTATTTCCCTTTAGTTGTTTGCTTTTGTGAGGGTTGTAATTTATGAGAACATTACACAGTTTATATTTAGTTTCGGTTGAAAAGATCCTGTCATTAATCCATGAAAAAGATATGCGGTTAATGTATTTATTCGTGTCTGAAAGAAAATTAAAATTATCTAATGTTTCAATTTTGTCATTGATGATAGTATTAAATTGTTCATCTGTGGTTTCTTTAACGTTTGATTTTTGGTTCAGTGTATCAAGAAGTTGTATTATATTTTGATTGTAAGATTCAAAATCTTGATTTACTGAAAATGCTGGATATTTTTTAATTAAAACCTTATCCCAATCTATTTTTCCTTTTGTTACATCAGGATGATAAAACTTTATTAACCCCCAAACTTTGCATAGTCCAGCAATTTGGTTTGAATTTATGTTGTCTTTATTTGTAGTTTGAGCTTTTGAAAAGCTAAAGCAGAAAATGAATAGTACAGTAAGTATTTTATTTTTCATTTAGAGTTATTTTCTAGTAAAGAAAGTAATAATGAGTTTCTCTAATTGTTAAATAAACTTAATTTTTCTTAATACTTTCCAATGTACTAGCTAATCGTGTTTCAATGCAACTTACAATTGTGTTAAACGAAGGTATTGTTTTTTAAAGAGAAAGTAAACCAATTTAAACGTTATTTATTTGCCAAAGGTAAATTGTTATATTCTTTAAAGCATTTAATTATTTGGTTAACCAAGTTGTAATGAGAAGAAAACTCAATAAAATTATCAGTACTTGTACCTAATTCTGCAAAATTATCAGCTAAATCTGTAGCTTTTTTAAATAATTTATCGTCTTTTATTTCTTTACTATACACGCCAGAAATGGTTTTATGTACTG
>JBMYXB010000070.1:0-12344 GCA_049608005.1 Vicingaceae bacterium | reverse complement strand
TTTTTCCATCACCAGTTATTGCATTTAGCGTAACATTTGTGTTTATAAAACCTGGTGAAACCAATAAAACAGAAATATTATCTTTTTTTAATTCTAATCGAAACGAATCATAAAAACCATACAATGCATGTTTAGATGCGGAGTAGGTACTTAAACCTGCTTGTCCAAATTTACCAGCAATACTCGTTATTATAGCAATTTTACCACTTTGTTGTTGTTGCATAATAGGAGCAACAGCTTTTGATAAAGCAACATTCCCAAAATAGTTAATGTTCATTATTTTTTGCTCAACAGCAGTGCTTGTTTCTAGAGCTAAACCTTCTTGACTAATTCCTCCATTGTTAATAAGGATATCAATTCGGTTAAACTTATCCATTACTTTTTGAGTCCAGTTTTGAGCTTCTTCGTATTTTTCTAAATCAATAGGTAACACTAAAATGTCTTCATCAGAAAGATTGGTGTTTGCTTTAACTCTATTGAGCTCTTCAATTCTTCTTGCAGAAATAATAAGCTTACAATGCTCTTTAGCTAAAGCATAAACAATTGCTTCTCCTATACCAGAAGAAGCTCCTGTAATCCAAACTACTTTGTTCGATAAATTCATTTAGCTAAAATATTAATAGTGAACAGATTTTGGGTTATTTTGCAGCTGACTTTTAAACGATTCATTCTTTAAAACATTAAGATAAAAAATAATTTTATTTTTTATTGAAATAGTTTGCTTGTCAATAAAAAAAGTATACTTTTGTAATCCGAAATTAAAGGATAAAATTTAGCAAGATGAAAAGAACATTTCAACCATCAAATAGAAAAAGAAAAAATAAGCACGGATTTAGAAGCAGAATGGAATCTGTTAACGGTAGAAAAGTTATTTCTGCAAGACGCGCTAAAGGAAGAAAGAAATTAACAGTTTCTGACGAACCAAGACATAAAAAATAGTGTTAGCATTATTTAATTAAGGGAAGCAATTATTGCTTCCCTTTTTTTTGAACAAAATTTTAATAAATGTTGAAAAGTTACCTTAGAACTTTAAGTGTTTTTGAAGTAATTTCGTAACGATTTTTAAAGATAAAAAACCATCATCTATGCCAAGAGACAATAGCATTAAGCACGTATTAATTATAGGAAGTGGACCAATCATTATTGGTCAAGCATGTGAGTTTGATTATTCAGGTTCTCAAGCTTCTCGTTCATTAAGAGAAGAAGGAGTAATAGTAACATTAATTAACTCTAATCCGGCAACAATTATGACGGATGATGTAACAGCGGATAATGTTTATCTAGAACCATTAGAACCAGCTTCTATCGTTAAAATTTTAGAGGACCATCCAGATATTGATGCTGTACTTCCTTCTATGGGAGGACAAACAGCTTTGAACTTGGCTATTGAGTGTGAAGAAATGGGCATTTGGAATGACCATGGTGTAAAAATGATTGGTGTTGACATTAAGGCAATAGAAATTACAGAAGATAGAGAGTTGTTCCGTCAGAAGATGGAAGAAATAGGTGTTAATATGGCACCTTCAGAAACAGCTAAATCTTACTTAGAAGGTAAAGAGGTCGCACAGAAAATTGGTTTCCCGTTAGTTATTCGTCCATCATTTACAATGGGTGGTACAGGTGGGGCTGTAATTTATGATCCAGAAGAGTATGAAGATGCTTTACATAGAGGATTAAAAGCTTCTCCGATACATGAAGTGATGCTAGATAAAGCAGTAATTGGATGGAAAGAATATGAGTTGGAGTTATTGAGAGATGCCAATGATAATGTTGTGATTATTTGTTCTATTGAGAATTTTGACCCAATGGGGATTCATACCGGAGATTCTATTACTGTTGCACCAGCAATGACCTTATCGGATACTACTTTCCAAAAAATGAGAGATTTATCTATTAAGATGATTCGTTCAATTGGAAATTTTGCTGGAGGATGTAATGTTCAATTCTCAGTAAGTAATGATGAAAAGGAAGAAATTATTGCCATAGAAATTAACCCTAGGGTTTCTAGATCTTCAGCTTTAGCTTCTAAAGCAACAGGATATCCAATTGCAAAAATATCGGCTAAATTAGCCCTTGGTTATACTTTAGATGAGTTGAAAAATCCAATTACAGGGAATACTTCAGCTTTATTTGAGCCAACCTTAGATTATGTAATTGTAAAAGTTCCACGTTTTAATTTCGATAAGTTTAAAGGATCTGATAGAAGATTAGGATTCCAAATGAAATCTGTTGGAGAAACTATGGGAATTGGAAGGTGTTTCCAAGAAGCGTTACAAAAAGCTTGTCAGAGTTTAGAGATAAACAGAAATGGATTAGGAGCAGATGGTAAAGAATTGACCAATCAAGATGCAATTTTACACAGTTTAGAAAATCCAAGTTGGGACAGATTATTCCATGTATATGATGCCATTAAATTGGGGATACCATTTAAGAAGATTCACGATAAAACAAAAATTGATTACTGGTTTTTAAGACAAATTGAAAACTCAGTAAAATTAGAAAAGAGAATAGAAAAGTATACTGTTGATACTTTACCTAAAGACTTAATGTTAGAAGCAAAACAAAAAGGTTTAGCAGACAGACAAGTTGCACATTTATTAAAATGTTTAGAGAGTGAAGTGTATGCGAAAAGAAATGAGCTAGGAATAAAAAGGGTGTACAAACAAGTTGATACTTGTGCGGCTGAGTTCCCTGCAGAAACACCATTTTACTACTCAACTTTTGAAGAAGAAAATGAATCAATTGTAACAGATAAAAAATCGATAGTTGTATTAGGTTCTGGACCAAATAGAATTGGACAAGGAATTGAGTTTGATTACAGTTGTGTGCATGGTATTTTAGCTGCTAAAGAAGCTGGTTATGAAACCATTATGATTAACTGTAACCCAGAAACTGTTTCTACAGATTCTGATACAGCAGATAAGTTATATTTTGAGCCTGTTTTCTGGGAGCACATTTATGACATTATTCAGCATGAAAAACCAGAAGGAGTTATTGTTCAGTTAGGTGGACAAACTGCTTTAAAACTAGCTGAAAAATTAGAGAAATACGGAATTAAAGTAATGGGTACTTCTTTTGAAGCATTAGATATAGCTGAGGATAGAGGACGTTTTTCTGCAGCTTTAGAAAAATTAGAAATTCCTTTCCCAAAATATGGTGTAGTAGAAAGCGCTGAACAAGCTATTGAACTTTCTAGAGAGTTAGGTTTTCCATTATTAGTTCGTCCATCTTATGTATTAGGTGGGCAAAAAATGAAAATTGTAATTAATGAGGAGGAGTTAGAACATCACGTAGTTGATATTCTGAAATCTATGCCGAATAATCAAATTTTATTGGATCACTTTTTAGGTGGAGCAATTGAAGCTGAAGCGGATGCTATTTGTGATGGAGAAGATACTTACATTATTGGAGTAATGCAGCACATTGAGCCTGCAGGAATTCATTCTGGAGATTCTTATGCGGTTTTACCTCCTTATAACTTAGGAGATTTAGTAATGGCTCAAATAGAAGATATTACTAAGAAAGTAGCTGTAGAATTAAAAACAGTTGGTTTAATAAACATGCAGTTCGCCATTAAGGATGATGTTGTATATGTAATTGAAGCAAATCCGAGAGCATCTCGTACAGTGCCATTTATTGCAAAGGCTTACAGAGAGCCTTACGTTAAGTATGCCGCTAAAGTAATGTTAGGTGATAAAAAGGTGAAAGACT
The DNA here is from genome assembly GCA_049608005.1 of Vicingaceae bacterium. Taxonomy (GTDB): domain Bacteria; phylum Bacteroidota; class Bacteroidia; order Flavobacteriales_E; family Vicingaceae. Next base: position 8,633 of record JBMYXB010000070.1, on the reverse strand, counting down.
TTGATTTTAAACCACATAAAGAGGGTTATGCTATTAAAATACCTGTATTTTCATTTAACAAGTTTCCTAATGTGGATAAGGAATTAGGACCAGAAATGAAATCGACTGGAGAAGCGATTCAGTTTATTGATAGCTTAAAAGATAAATTCTTTAGAGACATTTATGCTGAAAGAAATCTTTATTTGAGTAGATAATTTTTAGAAAAAAAGATTTAAAAAAAAACAAGCGTTAAGAGATTCTCTTAACGCTTGTTTTGTATAAATTTGAGGCTCTTTTCAGTCATTCTGACAGGAAATAGAAAATGGTAAGGAACTTGCAAAACTTTAGACCAAAGAAAAATTTATGCAGATATTAAGAACCATAGCAATTATTGCACTTTTTTATTACGGTTTTAGATTTTTGGCCAGAACTGTTTTTCCATGGATTTTAAAACGATGGATTAATAAAAAGATGGGGCAGTTTCAAAATCAAGGTCAGCAACAATACCAAAACCAACAACAAGCACAAGAGTTTGCCAAGCAACACGAAGGTGAAGTAAAGATTAAAACCAGAGGCTCAAAATCAGTACCCGAAACCAAAGATATGGGCGATTTTGTTGATTTTGAAGAGGTGGAGTAGTTTGAGACTAAATATATTAGTTATTATATAATTTCTTCAATGTCTTTAAACCTTTAGTTCTTTCATTTACAATTTTTTCTCTATCGGAAGCTTTCCATTTTCCATCTGAAAAAAATGCAAGCATCTTTGTTAAATCCCAAGCCATAGTTTCAAACTGTCCTTTCATAATGGATAAGGTGTCTTGAAGTCTGTACTCATCATTTCTTTCTTCATATCGATCTAACATGTCTAATCCATGAATTACATTCTCTAATAAACTTTCAGATTTCTCCTTACCCCAGTTAGCCATATCAAAAGGCAGCCTAGAGCTTTTTGCAATTACTTTTACTTTGGAAATTTTAGAGCTAACCATTTTTAAATAACGTTCTATGATATTGACTAAATTGATAATGAAATCTTTGTTTTTTATATAGAATTCTCCAGATTTTTCATCAAATACTATATGTTCTTCAGCTTTTAGAAAATTAAACAGTTCTTGATTGTAGTTTTTCTTTGATTCTTTTTTATAAAGGTTTGAATCATTATGTGTTATAAGATTTCTTATTTGTTGAATAGACTGAATTATCTTCCAATCTGATTCTAATTCAGAGAGTGAAATTTTAGCAATTTTTTCAAAATAAACTTTACTTTTTTCGATATAGTTTCTTCCAGCTAAATCAGAAACAGAGATGCTAGAAAGCCCTTTTCTATTGTCGTATTCACAAAGTTTTTTTAGCCAATGTTCAAAAAAAGCATAAATTGATAATATCATGGGGTTGTAAGTGAATTTGGAGTGCATTTTATCATATTTCCAATGTTCATCTATTATTAGGTCTCCAAAGAGTTCCTCATCTTCAGTTCCTCGAATTTCTTCATAATTTTTTTCTAATTGACTAATTTTTGAATGTAATTCACTAGATGTTTCTTCAATAAAATTTTTATATTCTTGAAGTTCAAATTCCATTTGTGATTCAAGAATTTTAAATATTGAAATTCCTTTAAATTGTCTTCTATCCATTCTTAAATATAATTGGCTATAAGTTATTTCTTGATTGCTTTTAAATATGACTTATATTATGATAAACTAAGTTAGCGTTTTTTAAGGAGAAAGTCAAGCCATTAATTTTTTTAGGATTAACTTTAACGTCAAAATAAAATTGATGGCAAAAAAAGTAATGATAGTTGTGGGTACGCGTCCCAACTTTATAAAAATAACTCAATTTCAAAAAGAGTTTGAAGCTTATGGCGATGAGTTTGAATACATTTTGGTACACACGCAACAACATTACGATGCAAATATGTCTGATATATTTTTTAAGCAATTAAAATTAAAAGAACCAGAATATTTGAATGTAAATCCTGCTAGTCCAGCCAACCAAATTGGGCAAGCCATTATAGAAATAGAAAAAGCTGTTATTAAGCACGAACCAGATGCTTTAGTAGTTGTTGGAGATGTTAATTCTACTTTAGCAGGAGCAATAGTTGGTAATAAAACAGGAACAAAATTATTCCATTTAGAAAGTGGTTTAAGAAGTTACGATAACGAAATGCCAGAAGAGATTAATCGTTTAATTACCGATTTAGTTTGTGATGGATTTTTTGTAACTGAGCAAAGCGGTTACGATAATTTAATTGAAGCAGGTAAAGATGTTAAAAACATTCATTTTGTAGGAAATACAATGATAGATACCTTGGTAGCTTTTGATCCTGTTATACAAGAAGATAAAATATTAGAAGAGTTAGGAATTGAAGAGAAGAGTTTTGTATTAATGACCATGCACAGACCAAGTAATGTAGATACAAAAGAGCGTTTAGAGATTTTGTTAAACATTATTGCAAAAGTTTCAGAAGATAGTCATTTGGTTATTCCAATACATCACAGAACAAAAAACAGTTTAATTAAACATGGTTTATTTGAGCAATTAGAAAATAATCCAAAAGTGATTATTACTGCTGCGCTGAATTACCTATCATTTCAAAAATTAATTAGCACGTGTAAATATGTGTTAACCGATAGTGGAGGAATACAAGAAGAAACTACGTTTAGACAAGTTCCTTGTTTAACTTTAAGAGAAAATACTGAACGACCAAGTACTATTACAATTGGTACAAATGAGTTGGTTGAATATAATTTTGAAGCTGTTTCAGCAAAAATTAACGAGATAGAAAACGGAACGTATAAAACAGGGGCAATTCCTCCAAATTGGGATGGAAAAGCTACTAAACGTATTGTAGAAGTTTTGAGAAACGAATTAAATTAAGAGTTATGGAAATTGAAAACAACATGAATATGTATGATGAGCGTGTAGGATTTGGAAGACGCTTTGGAGCTTATATGCTAGATTTGTTAATAGCATTAGTTTTTGGTGGTTTTATAGCAACTTTTGTTGGTGCTGATTTGGCTCAAACATTTTTTGCTGCAGAATTAGGAGAAGCTAATACATCGTTAGAAATGTTTGCAGGATCTGATATGGATTTGGAGACTTTTATGCTAAAAACTTTTGGATATTCTGCTGCTGTTTCGTTATTAATGATTGTGTTTTTTATTATGGAAGGAGCATTAGGGCAATCTCCAGGCAAAATGTTGCTACAGTTGGTAAATTCCAATGAGGATGGGTCTAATGCTGATGCTGGAAAATTATGGATGAGGGCAGGATTGAAGTATGGGAGCACGCTACTTTCTTTAATTGGAGGATTAGTTGGAATGACATTTATAGGTACTATTGGCAGTATTTGGGGATTTGTAATATTTGTAGGTTTCTTTTTTGCTTTTGCAGATAAAAAACAAACCATACATGATATGATTGCGAAAACAGTAGTTGTAAGGAAGTAATTTCGTTTTTTTTACTCTCTATTTTTGAAAGTGAAAATAAACTCTGATGGAAGTATTTTAATTCTATTAGAATTTAAAGTGAATTTTAAAGGTAAATAAATGACTGATGTTGTGTATTTATTTTTTATTATAGCTGGAATCCAGTTGGGTGAATTTAGAATTGTTTCCGTAATCTCTTCCTCTAGAAATCTAGCATCAGCAGGAAACCCACCAGTATAAAAAGAGGATTGTTTTAAGTTTACATTAGAGATGTCTCCAGTTGAATCAATTCTAATTAAGAATAAAATTACTGGTTCTTTAAATCCAAAAACTCTATTATCTCTATTATAAACTCTAACATTTTCTTCTAAAAAATTATAAAGGACATTAATTCCTCCAGGTAGTTTTGGTGGTGAATCATAATCTGTTGAGTAGATAATTCCATTTTTCTCAATTAAGTCATCTTTTTTAGGGGTTAGAATTATGTCTGATTTTTTACCTTTTTTTAAAATATCAATTCCTTCGGAATTAACAATGAATGTATGCACACTATCTCTTGATATATAGCTGCTTTTTATTTTCTTTTTTTTTGGGTTGTATTTGTAAAAAATATTAAAATCATTAACCAACCCAATTTTACAATGGATAGTGTCTTTTTTCTTTGTGATAATTAAATCTTTGTAATCTTGAGCATTAGCCTGAGAAAAGCTGATTATAAGTATTATAATTGTTAAGAGGGGTTTCATTAAATTTCGCCTTTTTCTGAAAGCATTATTGCAACAGGTTTGGTGTTCTCAAAATGAGAGCATATAATAACTATACAAACGGTAATAGGAATACTCAATAACATTCCTGTAATTCCCCAAATCATACCCCAAACTAAAAGGGCTGTTATGGCTACTAACGGGCTAATGTTTAGAGAGTTTCCCATTATTTTTGGCTCTAAAATATTTCCAATAATTACTTGAATACTACCTACAATAAAGAAAGTAAGTAGGCTTGGAGTAAATTCACCAAACTGTAACAAGCAAAATACAGCTGGAAAAACTGTTGCAATCATAGAACCTATTGTAGGAATAAAGTTTAAAATAAAAATTAGAAACGCCCAAAAAAGTGGAGAATCTATTCCTATAAACAAAAGGGCAATATAGCTGATTATACCAGTGGTTAAACTTACAAGCGTTTTAATACCAATATAGTTGGCTATAGATTTCTCAATGCTTTCTAAAATATCATCAAGTCGGTCAAATTTTTCTTTTTCGGTAAACACGTTTTTTAGTTTGTTTCCAAAATTGCTTTCTTCTAAAAATATAAATAAGGCAAAAATGATAATTAGAAAAGTGTTGCTCAAAATATCGGTTATGGACTGGAAGAGGTCTTTTAAAATTTTACCAAAATCAAATTCAGCAACCTGATTGTTGAAATTCTCTATAATGTTAATACCAAAAGTTTCGTTTATTTTAGAAATAACAAGCTCTACATTTCCAGCATAAATAGGGTAGGATTGAGCTAAATTATTAATGTTTGAAAGCAGTATTTTTGCAGCAAAACTGATAATTCCTAAAATAATTAATGCCGGAATTAAGTTTTTTAAACGTGCGGGGATGTGCTTTCTAATAAAGGCAACTTTATCTAATAACTGTCTTATTTTTCTTACTAAAAACCAAAGAAGAAGAGCTAAAATAAAAGGGACTAATAAACTTTGTCCGTACAATAAAGTAAAAATAATTCCTGTTGCAGCTATAAAAAAGTAAGCAGAGTTTTTCATATTATAAAAGTAACAAGAAAATGCGTCATTGCGAGAAACGAAGCAATCTTATCGGTGAGATAGCTGTCGGTTATCTATAAAAGCTATGTCTAAAAATCCTTAAGAAATCGTCTGGAACTTTAGTTTCAAATTCCATTTTTTCATTGGTAGCAGGGTGTATAAAGTTAATCTTCCTTAAATGAACTGCGGTTCTGTTAATAGGGTTCTCTTTAGCATCGTATTTTTTATCGCCAATAACAGGATGTCCAATACTTTTTAAGTGAACACGTAATTGATTTTTACGTTCAGTTTCTTGCGTTGCTTCTAATAACGTGTAAAATTCATTTTTCTTAACCACATCATAATGTGTGATGGCTTTTTTACCCACTTTAGGATTGTTTCCAGAATAAACAATTAAAGCTTTACTTTCATTTAAGTAAGAAGTTATTGTGAGTTTATCTTCTTCAATAGTTCCTTCAGTTACAGCTAAATAGAGGTTGTTTTTAAAAGTCTGCTCCCAGCTGTCTTTCAAATCTACTTGAGCTTGTTTGTTTTTAGTAAATACCATTAAACCAGAAGCTTCTCTATCTAAACGATGTACTACAAATAAGCGTGCAACAGGGTTAATTTGTTGTATGTGATTAGTAACAATTCGGTAAGCTGTTTGTCTTTTTTCTTTGGCAGAACCAATTGATAGTAAACCACTTTTTTTATCAATAACAATAATGTCATCATCTTCAAAAATGATTTTTACACCTTCGTATTTTTCTTTTTTGAAAGCGCCATCCCAGCTAACAGTAACTTCATCACCAGGTTTTAGTTGATGGTTGTATTGGGTGATAATTTCTTTTCCCACTTTAAATTGTTTGTGAGAAAGCATGGCTTTTATTTTGTTTCTACTTTTATCTTTAATAACAACAAGTAAAAATTGTAGTAATTCAATTTCTTTAGTAACAGGAAATGTACTTGTTCTGTTCTTTTTGAAACTTCTTTTCGGATTGAATTTTTTAGCCATTGTAGAATATAAATATTCTGCGAAAGTACCGATTTTAACTAGAACTCTTTCATCAGTTTAGGCAGTTTTTGAAGAGTGAAAAATGGAGTAGAACGATACGTAACTATATCCTAAAAACAACATAATGTGAAAAGGCAATAAAACATAATCTTGATAATTAATAGCGTAGTAAATACCGTAAAGGAAATAAAAAGCTAAGCCAATTTCTACTAATGTTAAAATACTAATACTACTTACTAAATATTTGTTTTTTACCCACACATCTTTGCTCTTTATAATATTGAATTTAGGAGTTCTTACAAAAGGAGATTTTTTACCCATATAACCTTCCATTACTGCAATGGCATTATGAAAAGATAAGCCCATTGAAACTGATAAAAACATAGGAAATAGAAAGATGAAATGAAACAACGCTTTTAGCTTATTATCATAATTTTTAGAAAGTGATACAAAGTAATATATTGCTAAAAAGATAACACTTATGATGAAGATTCCTCCCATTTTAAATAAAGAGTCATATTCTACAAAATTGTTTTTAATCATTAGCATAGGAATACTCAAAATGGCTAACAATACAATGCAGATAAAAACGGAGCTGTTCATTAAATGAAAAGTAGCATGTATTTTTGTTCTTAATGGAATCTCTTTGTTTTTAAGCACTTTAGTTAAGTTTTTACGAGTACATTCTGCAGCACCTTTTGTCCATCTAAACTGTTGCACCTTAAGAGCATTCATTGCAGCAGGTAACTCTGCAGGAGAACCCAAATCTTCTAGGTATAAAAATTTCCAACCTTTAAGTTGTGCTCTATAACTTAAATCTAAATCTTCAGTTAGGGTGTCAGCATTCCACCCTCCGGCATCTGCAATGCAAGTTTTTCTCCAAATACCAGCAGTACCATTAAAGTTAATAAAGTGGTCACCAGTATTTCTTCCAGTTTGTTCAACCGTAAAGTGTGCATCTAAACCAAAAGCTTGAAGCTTGGTAAGTAGTGAGTAATTTTTGTTGAGGTGTTCCCATTTAGTTTGTACAACACCAATATTCTCATTTTTAAAATGAGGGATAGTTTCTTTTAAAAAGTGTTTTTTTGGTAAGAAATCTGCATCAAAAATGGCTATAAATTCTCCTTTACAAATATCAACACCTTCAGCTAGAGCGCCTGCTTTAAAGCCTGTTCTATCTGTTCTTTGGTGTTGATATATATTAAATCCTTTAGCTTTATATTCTTCAACTTTTTTAGCAACTAAATTTACCGTTTCATCAGTAGAATCATCTAATAATTGAATTTCTAATTTATCTTTAGGGTAATCTAATTCACAAACGGCATCAATTAACCTATTTACAACATAAAGTTCATTGTACAGAGGTAATTGTACAGTAACTATAGGAAAATCTTCATCAATAATTAAAGGTTTGGCAATAGGCTTTGTTTTCTTTTTTAGATAATTAATAACTAAAATAATTTGAACAAAACTATAGGCTAAAATAAAAGTAAGTGCTAGCCCATATATTATAATTAGGATGATTTCCATTAAGTGTAAAGTTATATTGTTTTTTTATTAGTTATTCTTCGTATTCAATTATTTGTAAAATATTTCCATTTTCATCGTAAAGTTTCCAAGTTCCAACTTTCATTTCATCTCTAAACATTCCTTCTGCTGCCAGTATATTGTTTCTGTAAAATTTCCAGTAGCCATCTTTTTTACTTTGCGAATAGTTTCCTTCTTTTATTTTTTTTCCGTTTTTATCATATTCTTCCCACCAATCAAACTTTTTCCCACTAGAAAAGTACCCTCTATTTTTTAATTTTTTATTGGTGTGAAAACACGACCAATGTTCATCCATCTTACCATTTTTATATTTTCCGATACATTTTAAAGTCCCGTTTTGATGATAATCTTTCCACCAACCCACTTTTAAATTTTTATTATAATTTCCTTCAGCAGTTTTTTGTCCTTTTTTGTTGTAATAAAACCAATAGCCATCTTTTAAGTTATTGGCAGTAACCCAACCTTCCTCTTTTAAGGTTTTATTTTTATAATAATTTTTAATGTAAGTTTTTTCTTGTGCCATGCATATGAGGCAAAAAAATAACGAGAAAAAAAATACTATAATTTTCATTTTAATTGTTCTTGATCTAAAACTTCTTACAAAGAAACTGTTATTTAATTATTTGAATTGTCTAGATGAAGACAAGTTTATAAATTAAGGATGAGTTATTTTGTTTAAAATTGAAAAATGAAAATGAAGGAACTACTTATTAGCTGTTTATTCTTGTTTGCTAGCATAAATATTTCAGCACAAACTAACCCTAGCTTTTTTAATCAGACTAATAATTTGTTAAAGACTTATGTTACTGATGGAAAAGTAGATTATGAAAGTCTAAAAGGTAATAACCAATTAACAGAGTTAATCGCTAATGTTTCAACTTTTGATTTATCAAAACAATCTGATATAGAGAAAA
>JBMYXB010000069.1:0-12492 GCA_049608005.1 Vicingaceae bacterium | reverse complement strand
GCTTCGGGCTGGTCTCCAGTGGGTTTAAAGTCAGAAATAATTTCAAAAGCCATAAGGTAAAATTAAGTTATTTTATGACCATTGTCAGCTTATATATTATGTAATTAAGTAAATTTATTGTATGGAAAATCTTAGAAAAAGTATCGGTCAATTAATGTTATTACTACTTCTGGTAATAATAAGTTCAACTGCTTTTAGTCAGAATAGCAATGATGAAAAAACAGTGTTTTCAGGAATAGTGTTTAACTCTGATGCATTAACAACACCTTTACCTCAGGTTAATATTTTAATTAATAAAACAAGAGGTACCAATAGTGATAATAAAGGGGCTTTTTCTATCTATGTTAAACCAAATGATACCTTAACTTTTAGTCATATTGGATATCGACCAACAACTATTTTTATTCCGGATACAGTGAAAGGTGGAAAATTAGTTGCTCGTATTTTTTTAGTGAGTGATACTGTAAACATTGATCAAGTAGTGGTTACTTCGTTAAACGACTTTAAAAATTTTAAAGACGAATTTTTAAATATGAAAAATGACAAAGAATTGACAACTGCTAAAAACAATATTAACCTTTCGGTACACCAAGCAAAAACCACAACTGGTTGGACAGTTGAAGATAATTTAGAAAGAGGTTTACAGCGTGAAGCTAATAAATCGATTTACTACGGACAATTACCACCTGAGAATACGGTTAATTTTATATCGGTAGCAGCTGGTTTAATAGACTTAATTTCTAAAGACAAAGAAAAAGCTAAAAAAGCAGAACACTTTAGAGAATTTGTAAATCTTCAAAACCAAAACAATATTGTTTATTTGGAGTGATTATAATAGGTGTTCTAAAAAAAACAGCAAGCATAATTAAAAAAATAATACTTTTATTGAATGAATAAAAAGTTGAACTGGTATGCTTGGATTGCAGTAGTTATTATAGCAATAGTTAGTTGTATTAAATTAATACATGAACCTGATATTTGGTGGCAAATTAGAACCGGTCAGTGGATTATTGAAAATGGCGAAATTCCTAAAGTAGATGTCTTTTCTTTTACATTTTTAAACGAGCCCTGGATTAATGTAAAGTGGTTTGCAGAAGTTTTAATGGCTTCGGTAAATAATTGGTTTGGATCTGAATGGTTGGTGTTGCTTCAAATTTTTTGTATAGGTTTAATTCTATGGTTTTGTTATAAGTTGAGTAATGCTATTTTGCTCAAATATGAAGAAACAATCAATAACATTCCTAAATTAGGAATAATGCTGAGTAGCTTATTATTAGTTTTTACTATTAATAATAGGATGAATAGCCGACCAGAAATGTTTTCGCATTTATTGGTAATTATATTCCTTTATTATTTATTTAATTATAGTAAATCTAAAAGCTCTTGGTTATTTATAATTATTCCGCTCCAAATATTGTGGACGAATACGCATGAGGCTTATGGAATGGGAGTAGTCTTAATTTTAATTTTTTTATTTGCACATTGGGTAGAGCATTTTTTACTCCAACAAGAAAAGCCTTGGCGTTTTACCTTGGTTGGATTATTGGCAATAATAAGCTCGGCTATTAACCCCAATGGAGTTCAAATGATTGTACACCCTTTTAATATTTTTGGACAGCTGAGTGAAAATAAATTTACATCAGAACTATTGGGATTTAAAAATCCAGATTTTTGGCATTACCAGTCTTTTATTTTAATAATTGTTTTTGTGTTGTGTGGGTTGTTTTTGTTAAAGATGGGAAAGCAAAAGCATTTGTCTTTAAAAGCTATTATTAAAACATTTGGATTAGCTTATATTTTAATTGTGTTAGCATTCTTTTATTTATCTCTAACAGCTTTCCGAAATATTCCATTTTTCATGATTGTTTGTACTCCGCTTTTGGCAAATTTTATTGATGCTAAAATAACATCAGTAAATAAAAAACATTATTATGCAGTAATTACTATTTGCTTGTTGTTATATACATTTATGGCATCTAACCAAATGTATAAAAAATTATTACCTAAAGAAGAGTTTGGTATTGGAGTTAATTCAGAATCTACACCAATTGGAGCAGCAAAATTTTTAAAAGAAAATAAAATAGGAGGGAAAGGATTTGTTGATTATTTAACTTCAGCTTATTTTTTATATGAACTCCAACCAAACTATAAGTCATACATTGATTTAAGAGATTTAGATGTTTTTAATGCTGATTTTTTTAAAAATGTGTTTATGGTTTATCAAGCTCCAGAATCTAAATTAGGAAATGGAAAAATACTATGGAATTACTTAAAAGAGCTAGACGAAATTAATTATGTTGTGTTGTTAAACTCGTCAACTTTTACCAACTTAAACAAGTATTTAATACATAAGGATAGTGATTTTGAATTAATTTATGCAGATAACTTAAATTCAATTTATTTAAAGCGGAATGAACAAAACAAATTAGTTATTTCTAAATATGGTTTTGAAAACGGGAAAAGAGATGTTTATACAAAAATGAAAACGTACAAAAAATCCTATTTTTCTAAAGTGTTGACTAAGACTTTATGGCCGTTAAATAATTCTAAAAAGAAAGAGAAAACAGGAGAATTGAGAAGAGCATATTACAATTATATTGGTGTAAAAACTCCAGAAGTAAATGTAAAGCAATGGTAAAAGGAAAAAAAATAGTTGTAGTACTACCAGCTTATAATGCAGCAGAAACATTAGAGCAAACTTATAATGATATCCCTTTGGATATTGTTGATGAGGTTGTTTTAGTTGATGATAAAAGTGAGGATGAAACCATTCAAAAAGGAAAAGAAATTGGAATAAAACACATTGTTGAACATGATAGTAACTTAGGTTACGGAGGTAATCAAAAATCATGTTATAAAAAAGCGTTGGATTTAGGAGGCGATATTGTTATTATGCTTCATCCTGATTACCAATATACTCCAAAGTTAATACATTCCATGTCTTATATGATAGCAAACGGTTTATATGATGTGGTTTTGGGATCTAGAATTTTAGGAAATGGAGCATTAAAAGGCGGTATGCCTATATATAAATATATTGCCAATAGGTTTTTAACCTTGTTTCAAAATATTTTAGTCAATCAAAAATTATCAGAATACCATACTGGTTACCGAGCTTTTTCTAGAGAAGTATTAGAAAACATTAATTTTGAAAAGAATAATAATGGGTTTGTGTTTGATAATCAAATGCTTTCTCAAATTATTTATGCTGGATATACTATTGGAGAAATTACTTGCCCAACAAAATATTTTCCAGAAGCTTCTTCAATCAATTTAAAAGATAGCTGTGTTTATGGGGTTAAAGTGATGGCTGTTTCATTATCTCATTTTCTAAATAAAATGAGAATATTAAAATCTGACTTATATCAAACAAAAAAATAATTTAGCTTTTATCCTGACTCTTAAATTGGTAGTCGTAAAGATTTTTGTAGGCTCCATTTTCTTTAAGCAGTTCGTTGTGATTGCCTTCTTCAATAATTTCGCCTTTATCAATAACTAAAATTTTATCAGCATTTTTAATGGTAGATAAACGATGTGCAACAATTATAGAAGTTCTATTTTCAGTTAAAACGCTCGTAGCGTGTTTAATTAATTCTTCAGATTCACTATCAATAGAAGAGGTGGCTTCATCTAAAATTAATATTTCTGGTTGGTGTACATATGCTCTAATAAAGGAAATGAGTTGTCTTTGACCTACAGAAAGCATCGACCCTCTTTCTTTAACATCATAATGATAGCCATTGGGCAGTTTTGAAATAAAATCGTGAGCACCTACTTTTTTTGCGGCTTCAATTACTGCTTCTTCGGTTATGTCTTTATTGTAAAGAGTAATATTATTAAAAATACTATCAGAAAACAGGAATACATCTTGTAAAACAATAGACATAAATTTTCTGAGTTCATTTAATTTTAAATCGTTGATATTGATGTTGTCAATAAAAATTTCACCTTTATTAATTTCGTAATACCGACCTAAAAGATTAATAATTGATGATTTTCCAGCGCCAGTAGCACCTACGAGAGCCAAACTTTCTCCTTTATTAATTTTAAAAGAGATGTTTTTTAATACCCAATCTTCATCATTATAAGCAAACCACACATTTTTAAAATCTATGTTTCCTTTTAAATTAGAAGTGCTTTTTGTTCCTCTATCTGTTATTTGAGAGTTAGTATCTAGCACCTTAAAAACACGTTCAGAACTAACCATTCCCATTTGTAAAGTGTTAAACCTATCAGCTAGTTGTCTTATTGGTCTGTATAACATGTAAACAAAAAGGGTGAATGAGAAAATTTCTCCAGGGCTTGCATAACCTAGGGCAACTTCTTTAAAACCGTACCAAACAATTAGAGCTATTGATAGTGCTGATAAAATTTCTACAACTGGGAAAAATACCGAGTACGCCCAAACGGTTTTAATGTGTGCGTTTCTGTGTTTTTTATTAATAGCAGAAAATGTTTCCATTTCCACTTCTTCTCTGTTAAATAATTGTACAACAGACATTCCGGTAATGTGCTCTTGTACAAATGTATTTAAACGCGAAACTTGTTCTCTTACATCTTGAAAAGCTTTTTTTATGACTGTTTTAAAAATGTAGGTGGCTAAAAATAAAAGTGGAATAGGTATTAGAGTAATTAAGGCTAAATCCCAATTAATGTATAACATGCAGGCTACTACCGAAATTATTTTAAGTAAATCTCCGATAATAATTAATATACCTCCAGAAAACATATCAGCTATGGTTTCAATATCAGAAACAGTTCTGGTTACCAATTGCCCAATAGGTGTGTTGTCAAAATGTTTTAATTTAAAGCTAATTACATGTTTAAAGGTTTCATTTCTTAAATCTTTAATTACATTCTGCCCAAGTAAATTACCTAATAACGTAAAGAAATATTGAAAAATAGCTTGTAAAACTAAGAAGCCAATTAAAAATATAGTCATTAATAATAAGCCTTCTGCATCAAGTTCTTTTATATAATTATCTATCGTATATTGAATAAGTACCGGCCTAACCAACGCAACAACGGCTAAAGCTATACTTAAAAATGCAGTAGTATAAAACATACTATTGTATGGTTTAACGTACTTCATTACTCTTCTAAATAACGAAAAATCAAAAGCGTTTCCTGTAACTGATTTAGCCAATTAATACCTCCTTTGGATATTTTACTTCAGTTAAATAAAGCCCATGAGCTGGCGCTGATGTTCCGGCATTACTTCTGTTTTTTGATTCAATAATAGCAGTTAATTCAGCTAATTGCATTTTTTGTTGACCAATTTCTAATAATGTTCCAACAATAGCTCTAACCATATTTCTTAAAAAACGATTGGCAGTAATAGTAAAAATGATAATGTTATCTTTTTGTTCCCAATTAGCAAAAGTAATGTTACAATCATTAGTAAAAGTATCTGTTTTACTTCTGCTAAAGCAAGAAAAGTCAGTATGATTTAGTAATTCTTGAGCTGCATCATTCATTAAATCTAAATTTAAAGAATAGGGTAGGTAATAGGCTTTGTTATGTAAGAAAGGGTTTTTTTTAGGAGTAATCCAATACTCGTAAGTTCTTGCTGTAGCTGAAAATCTTGCATGTGCTTCATCAATTACTTTTGTAATTGATGTACAGGAAATATCTTCGGGTAAAAATTTATTGACTTTAAATAATGTTTTGTTGATGTCAAATTCTTTAGCTAAATCAATGTGAGCAAATAATTGTTGAGCATGAACGCCTGTGTCTGTTCTTCCAGCACCAACAACTTCAATTTTTTCTTGTAAAATAGTAGAGAATGCTTTGTTAATTTCTTCTTGAACGGAAATGGCGTTATTTTGTATTTGCCAACCATGATAGTTGGTGCCATCGTATTTTATTTCAATAAAAAATCTGCTCATTTGAGCGGTAAAATTAAGGAAAGGGAAGTTAACTTTTAATCCTGTCCTTTTTCTTTTAATAAAGGAACAAATCTAAAAAGAGATAAGTCTTCAGTTTCAAAATTGGTTTCCGAGAGCTTTACTATTTTTTTCATACGTTGGCTGTCACCTTCATCAACAGGTATCACTAACATTCCTCCAACTTTTAGTTGGGTTAATAAATCTTCAGGAATATAAGGAGCACCTGCTGTAACAATTATTTTATCAAAAGGAGCAAAAGTTGGTAAGCCTTTATATCCATCTCCATAAAACAACTTGCAATTTGTTTTATAGTTAAGCTCGGGTAACAGTTGTTTTGTTCTTTCATACAATGCTTTTTGCCTTTCAATAGAAAAAACTTTTACTCCCATTTCTAATAGTACGGCAGTTTGGTAGCCAGAACCAGTTCCAATTTCTAGTACTTTTTCTCTAGGTTTTAAATCTAATAGTTCTGTCTGAAAAGCAACAGTATAAGGTTGAGAAATAGTTTGTTGAGAACCAATAGGGAACGGTTTATCTTCATAAGCATGTTTATGAAGTGCAGTATTGGGTATAAACAAATGGCGAGGAATATTTTCTATAGCAGTAAGAACAGCTCTACTTTTAATACCTTTTTTAGCTAAAACTTCAGCTAATTGCCTTCTTAAACCCTTATGTCTATATGTATCTATCATTCCCTTAAAATCAGATAGCAAAGAAAGCAAGAATTTAGAAAGTTTTGACAGACTATTTTATGGTTATTATTAAAATAATGGTGTTAATAAGAATTTATTTTACGAAAAGAGAATTTCAAACAATGAAGTATGTTTGCTGCATAAATGTTAAAAGTAGGTGTAATAGGAGCTGGTAATTTAGGTGAAACTCACATTAAATTACTTCAAAAAATTAATGACTTTGAGTTGGTTGGTTTTTATGATGGAGATTTATCGCTTCAAAAAAATGTTGCACAAAACTTAAATGCTACACCTTATAGTTCTGTAAATGAATTAATAGGAAATGTTGATGTTGTTGATATTGTAAAACCTTCAATTTCTCATTTTGATTATGCCGTAAATGCTATAAGACAATCAAAACATGTGTTTATTGAAAAGCCTGTTTCTAACACTGTTGATGAAGCTAAAAGATTGTTAGATCTATCTTTAGAAGCAAACGTAAAAGTGCAAGTAGGGCATGTAGAACGTTTTAATCCAGCTTTTAAAGCAGCATTACCATATATTACAGCTCCAATGTTTATTGAATCTCATAGGATGATTGAGTTTGATGCGAAAAAAGCAAACGTGCCTGTTGTAATGGATTTGATGAGTCATGATTTAGATATTATTCTAAGTGTTGTAAATTCTAATATTAAAAAAGTTAGTGCAAAAGGCGTAAGAGTAATTGGTGATACACCAGATGTTGTAAATGCAATTATAGAATTTGATAATGGCTGTGTTGCTAATTTAACAGCAAGTAGAATTTCATTAAAAAATGAAAGAATTTCTAAGTTTTATCAAAGAGATACACATATAAAAATTGATTATTTAGCACAAGAAACAAGCTTGTTTTCCGCTAAAAAAGGACGAAAAGTTGAGTTGTATTCAGAACAACTTAAAATTAATAAAGGAAATCCTGTAAAATTAGAGTTAGAAGAATTTGCTCAATCTATTATAAACAATACTTCTCCTGCTGTTGGGATCCATGATGGAAGTATAATGTTAGACGCTGCGTACCGTGTTGCAGAAAAAATGAAAATAACGAGCTCTTTGCACTAAGATTAATACATTTGCACAATATTTTTTAAAACCACACGTTTGCGTGTATATTAAAGACAGATTGTACAAATTGAAACACTATAGCTTTTTATTTATTATTGGAATAATTTTTTTCTCATGTTCTAAAGAGGATTATGAAGCAACAATTCCAGCATACATTTCTATTCCTAGTATTAGTTTAACAACAGATTATGCAACTGAAGGTTCTGCATCTTCAAATATTACAGATGCTTGGGTTTTTATTAATGATGATTTAGTGGGGGTTTATGAGTTGCCAGCAAAATTTCCAGTTTTAAAAGAAGGGAATGTAACAGTTAAAGTTTTTGCAGGAATCAGAGATAATGGTATTGCAGCATCAAGAGTACGCTATTTATTATATGAGCCTCATGTTGAATCTGTGCAATTGGTTAAATCTGAGACGGTAGAAATTTCAGCTAATGTTAATTATAGTTCAGAAGCAAAATTTTCTTGGTTAGAAGATTTTGAGAATGCAAGTTCTACTTTTTTATATTCTACAGGTAGAGATACTGTAATTATTAAACAAGAACAAGAGGTTAAAGAAGGACAATTTTCTGGTAGAATTTTTATGGAAGATGATATGGACTTTTTTGAGGCAACCTCTTTACCTTTTACATCATTACCAATAGGAGGGACTTTGTATTTAGAGATGGATTTTAAAACCAACGAGAATGTTATTGTTGGAGTGTTTTTAGATGGAGAACAACATGCTCACATTACTTTAAATACAACAGACGTTTGGCGGAAAACTTATTTAAATCTTAAAGAAATTGTTAAAGCTAAGCCGAACGCCCGAGAAGTGAAAATCTTTTTAGGATTGAAAGAAGAGAACGGAACAATTTTTAGGACAGATAATCCAGACATTTATCTAGATAACATTAAACTGGTTCATTTTTGATGAATAAAAGGTTACAAGTTTTAAAATATATATTTTTAGATGTCCTTTCAGCAGTTATTGTTTGGGCTATTTTTTTTGTTTACAGAAAAAAATATTTAGAGTCGGTTAAGTATGGATATGATATTCCGTTAAATTTTGATGATAATTTTTATTTAGGATTATTTTTTATTCCATTATTTTGGATTGTTATTTATTTTATATCAGGAGCTTATAATGATATTTATAGAAAATCTAGATTAATTGAATTTGGTCAAACCTTACTGATTTCTGTAATAGGAACATTAATACTCTTTTTTGTTTTATTGTTAGATGACGAGATTTCATCTTATACACAGTACTATAAATCGTATTTAGTATTGTTGAGCCTGCATTTTTCTGTTACTGTATTTTTAAGGCTAATATTAACCACTTATACAGGTAAATTAATTAAGAATAGAAAAATTGGTTTTAAAACTTTAATAATTGGTTCTAATGAAAAAGCTGTTGAGCTATATAAAGAAATAACTGCTCAAAAATATTCTACTGGAAATAAAATAGTTGGATTTACCCATGTTCAAAAATCAGACACTTACTTGTTGGATGAGTATTTACCGCATTTTGGTAATTGTGTTGATTTAAGAGAAACCATTGAAAAACATGAGATAGAAGAGGTGGTAATTGCTGTAGAATCTTCCGAACACGATAGTTTAGGTAGTATTATTACAGAATTAGAAGGTTTGAAAGTGATTATTAACGTAATCCCTGATATGTATGATATTCTTTCGGGGTCAGTTAAAATGACTTCTATTTTTGGAACTCCTTTAATTGTTATTACCAGAAATATAATGCCTATTTGGCAACAATCTGTAAAAAGAATTATAGATGTGGTAACTGCAATTTTTGTGTTAATTCTTTTTTTTCCGGTTTATTTAATTACTGCAATTATTGTAAAATTATCGTCTAAAGGTCCTGCATTCTTTTCGCAAGAAAGAATAGGAATACATGGTAAGCCTTTTACCATTTATAAATTTCGATCAATGCGAACTGATGCTGAAAAGAATGGGCCTGCATTATCAAGCTCAACTGATAGTAGAATTACAGGTTTTGGACGATTTATGCGTAAAGTAAGATTAGATGAAATGCCTCAATTTTACAACGTTTTAATTGGAGATATGAGTCTGGTAGGACCAAGACCAGAACGACAATTTTTTATAGATCAGATTATTAAAACTGCACCACATTATAATCATTTATTAAAAGTACGCCCAGGCATTACCTCGTGGGGGCAAGTAAAATATGGTTATGCAGAAAATGTTGATCAGATGATAGAGCGTTTAAAATTTGATATTATCTACATTGAAAACATGTCGTTATTGGTAGATTTTAAAATCCTGATTTATACGGTTTTAATTGTAATGAAAGGGAGTGGGAAATAGAATTAATTGTATCATAAATAATTATCTATACCTCAACATTCCTTAACTTCGCAGTCTTATGAATTCGAATAGAAAAGTATCCTTATATACATTAGGTTGTAAACTTAATTTTTCCGAATCATCAACGGTAGCTCGTATGTTTGAGGAGGAAGGTTTTGCGCGAGTAGATTTTAACGATTCGCCAGATGTTTTTGTAATTAATACGTGTTCGGTTACCGAAAATGCTGACAAGAAATGTAAGCAATTGGTAAAAAAAGCATTAAAGATTAATCCTGATGCTTTTGTTGCAATTATTGGCTGTTATGCACAACTAAAACCAGAAGAAATTGCGGAGATTTATGGAGTTGACATGGTGCTGGGAGCTTCAGAAAAATTTAAGATTGTTGAGCATTTTCAAAATTTAGAAAAAAAGGAGCAAGCGGCTGTTTTTGCATCAAAAATTAAAGAAGTAAACGAGTTTGTGCCTTCTTATTCAAAAGGAGATAGAACACGTTCATTTTTAAAGATACAAGATGGTTGCGATTACTTTTGTACGTTTTGTACTATACCATTGGCAAGAGGTAAAAGTAGAAATCATTCTGTAGCAGAAACGGTTAAAGTTGCTAAAGAGGTAGCGTTAACAGCCGCTAAAGAAGTTATTTTAACAGGAGTTAATATTGGAGATTTCGGGCAAGGTAAAGAGGGGGCGGAAACCTTTTTTGACTTAATTAAGGAGTTAGATAAAATAGAGGGAATTGAGCGCTATCGTATTTCATCAATAGAACCCAACTTATTAGCCAATGATATTATTGAATTTGTAGCTCAGTCTGACAAATTTATGCCACATTTTCATATACCATTACAATCAGGATCTAATAAGATTTTGAAAGCAATGCGTAGAAAATACTTGAAAGAGTTATATGTGGAGCGTGTTGCTAGAATTAAAGAGTTGATGCCTCATGCTTGTATTGGTGTTGATGTAATTATTGGTTTCCCAGGAGAAACAGAAGAAGATTTTTTAGAAACTTACAATTTTTTAAATGAGTTGGATGTTTCTTACTTGCACGTATTTACCTATTCAGAAAGACAAAATACAACAGCCATTAAAATGGATGGGGTAGTACCTAAAGTTGAACGAAGTAAGCGTAGTAAAATGTTACACATCTTATCGAATAAGAAAAAGCGTTATTTCTACGAGCAATTTATCGGAAAAGAAAACACGGTTTTGTTTGAATCGGAACAGCACGAAGATTACTTAAATGGCTTTACCGATAATTACATAAAAGTAAGAGTGCCATTTTCTGAGGATTTACAAAACCAGATAAAAACGGTAACTTTAACAAAAGTTGATATGGAAGGAGTAGTAGATGTTACTTTGTCTGAATCATAATAATAAATAGTCAATAATCATTTTATAAGATGTTTCCATATTTATCAGATTTAATAGAATACTTATTCGGATTTTCTTTTTCTTTTCCGTTACCAACATTTGGTTTTATGGTTGCGTTGGCATTTATAGCCGCTAACTACCTTTTTGTATTAGAGATGAAAAGGAAAGAAAAGGAAGGTTTACTTTTTTCATCAAAAGAAAAAGCAATTATTGGAGAAAAAGCAAGTGTTTTAGATTTGGCAGGTAATGGTTTGTTTGGATTTGTTTTAGGATTTAAAGTGTTGGCTATTATCTTAAACTACAATGAAGTAATTAAAGATTTGCCAGGTTTTATTATGTCAGGGCAAGGGAATTTTATTGGAGGAATCATTGGTGCTGCAATATTGGCTTATTTAAGATATAGAGATGCTGAAAAACAGCGTTTACCAGAACCAAAAGAAATTGAAAAAACAGTTCATCCATATCAGCATGTTGGTACAATGACTTTTATTGCTGCTATTGGAGGAATTTTAGGAGCAAAAATATTTGATACTATAGAGCATTTCGATCAGTTAATTGCAAACCCGATTGATACTATTTTTTCTGGTTCAGGATTGAGTATCTATGGAGGTTTAATCATAGGTGGTGGAGCAGTTTTGTATTATGCGCATCAAAAGAAATTAAGTTTAATACATGTTTTTGATGCTTGTGCGCCAGGTTTAATGTTGGCTTACGGAATTGGTAGGATAGGTTGTCAGTTAGCAGGAGATGGTGATTGGGGAATGCCTAATTACAATGAAATGCCGGCAATAATTAGCTTTTTACCAGATTGGATGTGGAGTTTCGATTATTTTGGAAATATAAGTGGTGTAGATTTAGGTGCTCCAGGAAGACCTGTTATGAGTGATGGATTTATGTATGAAGGAAATGCTTGGCCAACACCTTTTTATGAAACAGTAATGGCGTTTATTATAGCTGGAATTCTTTGGGTTTCTAGAACTCGAATTAAAATACCAGGTATTATATTTTCAATGTACCTAGCCTTTAATGGGGTAGAGCGTTTCTTTATTGAAAAAATTAGAATCAATAACGATTACGATGTTTTTGGTTTACAGGCTACCCAAGCAGAAATTATTGCTGTTGCAATGTTTTTAGG
>JBMYXB010000068.1:0-12534 GCA_049608005.1 Vicingaceae bacterium | reverse complement strand
CTCCCATTCTTAATGCTACTGGAGCATTAGTTAAAATAAACTCTGCACCCTCTTCATGAGCTCTTTCGGCTACTTTCCACGCTATTGAATCTTCATTCAATGCTCCAAAAATAATCCCTTTCTTTCCTTTTAAAAGATTGTTTGACATACTTCTTATTAATTAACTTTATTTATTTTGATATAGACTTAACCTAAATTATGTCGATTATCTTCTTCTATGTTTAGCTGAGGCAGGTCTTGTATGGCGACCAGACTTTGCACCTTTACCTTTTATTACTGATCCTCTTCTATGAGGATTACAACCTGTAAAAGGCATTGCAAAAAACAACATCAATACAGGTATCAAAAATAATATGTAATACTTTTTAGTTTTAAACATATAGTTCATTTTTAAGTGTGACAAAGTTACTATTTTTAACAAATGTATAAAAATTAATTTTCATTTATACATTTAATAATGTTTTAGCATTTTCTTTAGCAGCTACACTCATTTTTTCACCACTTAACATTTTTGCTAATTCTTCTACCCTATCCTCTCCTTTTAAGATTGTAAGGTTTGTTTTTGTTTTAGAGCCCTCGTCTTCTTTGTAAATTTTATAATGATTGCTTGCCTTTGCAGCTACTTGTGGTAAATGAGTAATTGAAATTACCTGCATATCATCTCCCATCTGTTTCATAATATTTGCCATTTTATCAGCAATATCTCCCGAAACTCCCGTGTCAATCTCATCAAATATAATTGAAGACAATTTATCTTTAGCCAATATAGACTTAATTACCAACATTAGCCTAGACAATTCTCCTCCAGAAGCTGCTTTTTTTAAATCTACAGGTGCAATCCCTTTATTTGCCGAAAAAATAAAGTTAATCTTATCTATACCAGTATCATTTGGTTCTTCTAACTTTTCATGTTCAACCTTAAAAACCGAATTATTCATTCCCAATAAAGAAAGGTCTTGTAAAATTTTATTTGATAAATCTTTAAAACAATCTAATCTTTTATTTGACAACTTTTTTGCTTCTGCAAATAAAGTCTTTTCTTTTTTATCGAGTTCACTAGTTAATTTTTCAATTTGATCATCATAAGAATTAACTTCTTTAAGCTGAGCATTTAGATGCTCAACTAATTGAAATATCTCTTCTGATGAAGATACATTATGTTTTTGTTCAATTGAATAAATATTACTCAACCTACTATTCAAATAGCTTGCATTTTCTGGGTCGAAATTTAAAGCGCTATTTTCATGTTGAACATCATTTGCTAAATCTTCTAACTCAAGTATTAAGCTGTTTAATCTTTCAAATATAGATTGATATGTTGTAGAGCAATTGTTTATTTTTAAAAACAAATTAGCTACTTTTCTTAATTCTTGAATTAAATTCTGATCAGATAACAATAGTGCATGCTCTGAATTTTCAAGGGCAAACTTAATCTCTTCAGCATTATTTATTAATTCTAATTCTTCTTCTATCTTTTCTTTTTCATTAGGCTTTAATTGTAAATCTTCAATTTCTTTTGCCTGAAATGTAATGTAATCTACATCTAACTTTGATTGAGCAGCTTTTTCTTTTAAAGAAATTAATTGCTTTTTAAGGTTTGAGTATTCTTTAAAAATATTGGTGTATTTATTTAAGTCATTTTTAACAAAAGCATCAACAACACTTAGTTGAAACTTGTTGTTTTGGATATTTAACGTTTCATGTTGAGAATGAATATCAATTAACTCTGAGGTGAGTTCTTTTAATATTGAAAGATTTACAGGCGTATCATTTATAAAAGCTCTACTTTTTCCATTGGAATTAATTTCTCTTCTGATTATAGTAGGGTTCTCAAAATCTAATTCATTTGTATAAAAAAAAGAATCAAATTGAGAAGCACTTAATGTAAATTCTCCTTCAACAATACATTTTCGATCTTTATCATTTAGCACCGTTTTATCAGCTCTTTCTCCTAATATTAATGATAACGCTCCTAGAAGAATAGATTTACCCGCACCTGTTTCTCCAGTAATAGCTGTAAAACCTTTAGCTAAATCAATTTCAAGCCGATCAATAATGGCGTAATTATTTATAGTTAGGTGATTTAGCATTACTTACCAGAAGATATTTTTTCGTACTTACTCTGGTTGGTAGGGTCAATTAAATTAACCAAATTGCTTATTTGTGTTTTTTCTTTGGCGAGCCCCTCAGAAAACAAACTAACAATTTCATCTGCTTTTGAATTAAAAAATATTTTTAATTGAAAATTCCCTGGTCTTCTTTGGTGTACTTTTTCAAGCATTAATAATGATTTTAATACCTGAGCTCTACCCTCTACAACTTTTTCAGCCATAATATCAAATCCAAGTCTATGATATTCATAAAAACAAACTCTAAGTGGTGCATAATTTTGATGTAACATATTTTGAGTAAACCAATATCTGTTTCTTTCAGATTCGAAAGCTTTCCAGCCTGCTTCTTGAGCTGATTGTGCATTAGTTACAATTTTTTGAGCTTCTTCAAAATACCTTGTACCTCCATTTAACGAAAAAGAATCATAATCTAAGCCAATGATAATATTTGCATAAAATGCTAATACTGAAGTAAGGTTAGAAGTAAATGTATTTTTTGAATATTCTAAATTATCAAACTCATTAAACCTAAATTCAAAATCTTTATCTAAATGATTTAAGGTTGTAGAGTAATATGAAGTATTAAAAACAGGCCTTCTTGCCTGAACTTGAATAGTCCCTTTAAAGTGTCCTGTAGATATTTGCTCTGTAATATTTATTAGAATAGAGCATTCTATTCTTTCAGTATTTTGATAAACATTATTCGTCCAAGTAGTTGTATTCATAAACTCAAAAATGTTTTTTTTCATTACATCAAAAACACTTTTATCTGTTCCTTGTACTTGTGTCGAATTAATTTGAACACTACAATTTAACTCCTGAGCTGAAACTTCAGCAATAGAGAATAGTATTAAACCAAAAATTAATATTTTAAAAATTGCTTTCATCTTAATCAAAGTAAAGATATGATTTTATTAAAAATATCGGTTGCAACTTCCGACTTAGCTTTTAACTCATATTTTTCAACTTTATTGTTACTATCAATTATAGTAATTTTATTAGTGTCATGTCCAAACCCAGCACCAGTATCATTAAGCGAATTTAAAACTATAAAATCTAAGTTTTTTCGTTTCAATTTATCTTTAGCATTCTCTTCTTCGTTATTTGTTTCTAAAGCAAAACCAACTAATAATTGATTCTTAGATTTTAATTCACCAACAGAAGCCAATATATCTTTTGTAGATTTTAGTTCAATTTGTAAATTGTCATCTGTTTTTTTAATCTTCTTGTCAGAGGTGTTTTTAGGTGTATAATCAGCAACAGCTGCTGCCATAATAATTACATCAGCTTGTTTAAAATTCTCTTCCACTGCAGTAAACATATCTTCAGCAGATCGTACATCAATTTTTTCTATTTCTGATGAAGTATCTAAATGTGTTGGACCAGAAACTAATGTAACTTTAGCACCTAAACTATTGGCAATCTCTGCCAATTCGTAGCCCATTTTTCCAGAAGAATTATTTCCAATAAATCTTACCGGATCTATTTGCTCATAAGTAGGTCCAGCAGTAAGCAAAACACGCTTTCCAAGAAGCGGCAAACCAGATTTAATATGATTAGTTATAAAGTTAAAAATACCCTCTGGCTCCTCCATTCTACCTTTACCAATTAATCCACTTGCTAATTCACCTTCTTTGGCATCAATAATAACATTGCCATTAGCAGTTAATTGTGTTATATTTTTAGCTGTAGTTTCATGCTTATACATGTCTAAATCCATAGCAGGAGCAACAAAAACTTTGCATTTTGCTGAAAGATAAGTTGCCATTAATAAATTATCGCACAAACCATTTGCCATTTTACCAATGGTATTTGCTGTTGCTGGTGCAATAATAAAATAATCAGCCCACAAACCTAATTCAACATGATTGTTCCATTCTCCGGTTTCATCATCAAAAAAAACAGAATGAACAGGGTTTTCAGATAATGTAGAAAGAGTTAAAGGTGTTACAAATTCTTTGGCATCAGGAGTCATCACCACTTGAACATTGGCACCTGATTTTTTAAATAGTCTAACTAGACTTGCGGTTTTATATGCAGCAATACCTCCTGTAACTCCAAGAAGTATATTTTTTCCGCTAAACATGAAATGTTGTTAATTATGCTTCTTCTGAAGAATCAGTAGGCATTCTAAAATAAACTTTATCGTCTAAAAATTCTTTAAGAGCAATAGCGTTTGTTTTAGGTAATCTTTCGTAAAATCTTGAAATTTCTATTTGCTCTCTATTTTCAAATACCTCCTCTAGGTTATCAGTGTTTGAAGCAAATTCATTCAATTTGTTAATCAACTCTTCTTTTAAATCTACAGCTAACTGATCAGATCTTTTAGATACAACTACACAAGATTCATAGATGTTTCCTGTTACCTCTTCAATTTCGTCCATGTTTCTAGTAACTGTACTAGATTCAGCATTTGTATTTTTAAAGTTCATTATTACGAATTTTTTATTTTATAATCATCTCTTAATTTACTCACCTTTGTAAAGATGGTTTGAGCTTCTTTTAAGTACTTACTATCTTTATAAGTGTCTGCAAAGATATAATAAGCATCTATAGTTTCGTTAATTCTTTGGTATTTTTTTTCTTTAATACTATTTTCAGCTAGTAAATAGTGTGATTTTAAAGTTAAAAAAGTTAATTCTTCTCTATATTCTGTCTCAGGAAAATCAAGTAGTGTATTGTTTATAGCAATAATAGCTGCCTTAAATTTATATATTTTATAATACTGTTTAGCGTTTAAATAAGATTTAACTTCTAGCTTACTTCTTAATTTATCCATCAAAACATTACTAGAATCAACCAATTCATGTTGAGGGTAAGTATTAATAAACAATTGCAAAGAATTAATAGCATCTTTTGTTTCTGTTTCATCCAAAGTAGGAATCGGTGATAATTGGTAATTAGAATACGCAGACATAAATAGCGTTTCTTGCGCATGTTCACTATTAGGGAATGTTACGGAAAATTTCTTAAAATGATATGCTGCAGCATACAACATGCCTAGTTGATAATTACAATAACAGTAACAGTAACGTACTTTCTCTGCTTTTTCAGTACCTCTAAATAAAGGAACTAACTCTTCAAAAAGTGGTAAAGCTCTTTCATACTTTTCGTCTTCATAGTAGGCTAAAGCAGCAGCATACTTCAATTCCATGTCAGAACTTTTAAGTAATTTTTGGTACTTACTACAACCTGCTAAAACAGCAGCAACTAAAACGACTAAAATACCCCACTTTTTAAACATTTTGCAAATATATGATTTACTTATAATTATATGAATTAGTTAAACGTTAAAAGTTGTGAAATATTTACATGCTCACTTTTCTAAAAAAGGCGATTAAAAAACGATTGTCTTTAGATTGGTAATATTGAATTTTTTCAAATCTAGGATCTTTATCATAGTAATCATAAGTTTGGCTTGTAGGTCTTAATTTTGGTCTGTACCCATAATGAGACTCCCAAACTACAAGATCACCCACTTCCATACTATCAGTATCTTCTTTTGTGAAATCAATAATTGGCTTTTTCTTAAAATCATTTGTTGTTCTATCTGTAAAATGATAAAACAAAATATGACTACAAGCTATTCTTGAATCTTCATTAAAAAGTGCATTAGGGTTGCTTTTATTTTTATCTATATACCTTGCATACCATTTGCCTGCTTTCTGCATGGTTTTATCTTCTGGATTTAAGTTAAATGTTCTAACACTAGTTATCGCTAAAAAAATGGTTACAACTGGTATTCCAATTAAAAAGTGTTTCTTTTTAAAAGGTAATGCTATCATTGCTGTTGTTATTAAAGCCAGAATAAGAGGCATCCAATCTTTAACAACTTTATCCTCATAATATTCACCATTTACCATACCATCCATTAATGACATAAAGTTATGATCGAAAGTTTGATAAACACCTATTAACAATATTATTGGTGCTAAAATGATCAGCGCTAAATATCGCTTGCTATAGGCTAGTATTTCATCAATAGAAAGCACACATAAAATACTCATCAATGGTGCTACAGGCAATACATATCTTAAATTTCCACCGCCTACTCCTATCCCCCAAGTTTCATGGTTAAAGACACAATACAACAGGAAAATAAACACTACGGGAACCAACAACATTAGGTTCGGTTTTTTCTTCTTTAAGATACTTACAGCTAAATAATTGAAAAACAATACTATTGATACTGAACCATAAACAATATTTGACATCAAAATATAATAATCAAATCCTCTTTTAGGATAAGCATCATTATTATGACCTCCATATTCTATCACTTTATTAACCAAATAAAGTGGGTCTTCCGTAATGACAAATCCAACTATATTGTGTAAAACAGTTAAAGCACCTGTAGCTAAAGCTGGAATCCATTGTTTTTTTGCAACCAAAATCATAAAATACAGTCCTAGCATAACATGATATTCCATTCTAGTTAGAGCTGCATAAGATAACAACAAGGCTGCAAACAAATACTTTTTATTCAAATGATTCCATAAAGTCATTACCAGCAAGAACGCAACTAAATATTCAGAAAAATCTCTGAAAGCTAGCATAAACCATAGCGGCTGAAGCCCTAAAATAAAAAAGATTAAAAAGGAATTTTTACCACCGAGTTTCTTTAAAATTTTATAGGCATAAAGAACTGTAACAGCAGACAAAAGACTACTAACAAATTTTACAAATGTAAAACCAAACATTGCTGGAAGCACCAGAAACATTGTATAACCAATTTTTTGAAATCCTAATAAACCCTCAGCAGGATTTTTAATTAAATCTTTAGCATACATGTAAAACATTGGCTCGTCATGCATGTAAAATCCATCAGAAAATGTTGATGCAATAAAATAAACAACAGTTAAAACTAGAGTTAAACCCCACAACACTTTATTGTTCATATCATTTACCGAAAAAGGAGCTTTTTTCTCTTTAGGTTTTGAAACTTTTGAGTCTTCTTTTTGATTACCAACTTTTGCTTTATATTTTTTACTCATCAAAAAAGGATGTTAATTTATTAGTGACGAAGTTAATAAATTTTTAATCTTATTTTCGCATTCGTTAGATGAATGATTAATTGATTATGGGCAAGCTTTTTTCAGACAAACCACGGTATTTTGAAATTCAATATTTGAATTCAAGAGATTCTATTATTCCATTTTTAGATGGCTTTTTTACACCAGGAAAAGGAAAACATGTATTAGAAATTGGTAGCTCAGAAGGCGGTGTTTTAAAAGCTTTTACTGAGCTTGGTTGTATTTGTACTGGAATTGAGCTGGCACAATATAGAGTTGACCTAGCCAATGGATTTATGGCTGAAGAAGTTGAAAAAGGATTAGTTAATTTTATTAGCGAAGATATTTACAACATTGACCCTAATAAACTGAACCATAAATTTGATTTGATTATTCTAAAAGATGTAATTGAGCACATCCACAACCAAGAAAAATTTATGCAAAAGGTTGGTGAATTTTTAACTGATGATGGCATTATCTTTTTTGGTTTTCCGGCTTGGAGAATGCCTTATGGTGGTCACCAACAATGTGCAGAGTCAAAATTAATGGCTAAACTACCCTACTACCATTTATTACCAATGTTCGCTTACAAAGGAATTCTTAAACTTTTTGGAGAAAAACAAAGCATTGTTGATGGCTTAGTTGAAATTAAAGAAACTGGAATTTCTACCCGAAGATTTGAAAGACTTTGTTCTATAAACGGTTTTAAAATAACGAAGCAAATAAAATATTTTGTTGCTCCAATTTATGAATACAAATTTGGCTACAAAACCAAGTTACTACCTAAATGGTTAGGTGCAATTCCATTCATCAACGATTTTTTTACTTTCCAATCGTATTACATTGTAAAGTAATAGTTTTAACTAATATTAGCTAACCAATCGGCTAACCTATGCTGATATTTATACTTCGTTGCTTCTTGTAACTTTTTACCATCAAAAATAGTATCTCCTGATTCTATTTTTAAAGCTGCTTCTGGCCACTCAACAAAATCTACAGAAACATTATGCTTTTGAGCCACCAACTCAGCAACCTCTAATAAACTTAAATTATCTTCACTCCCAATATTATATATATTGCCAACAGAATCGGGAAGTCTTACACATTGTAAAATTAACTGAACAATATCGCTAACATGCGAAAAGGTTCGTTTTAAGCTCCCATTACCATAAATAGTAATGTTTTCTCCATTAGATGCTTTTCCGATAAAGAAACCAATTGTACCGTAAGAGTAATTACTATCAATCAAATTTCCATAAGGGACACAAATTCTAAAAATTGTATAGGGAATGGTAGAATCAGCTAGCATTTTCTCACAAATCAATTTATTCTGAGCATAAATTGTTTTTGCTTCTTTTTCTGAAGATTCTTTTAAAGGAGTGTTTTCTACGCCCTTATAAACCAAACGAGTTGAAGGGAATACTAGTCTCCCTACTTCAGCAGATTTGCAACAAGCAATAACATTCGCTAAACCTACCTCATTAACTTTTGTAAATTTTTCAATTATTTCAGGTGTAGATCCTGTACCTGTTAATCCTGCGAAAGCAAAAACATAGTCTACATTAAAATCTAACTGTTGTAACTCTTCTTTTTTAGTGATGTCTATTTGAAGATAATTATCATAACCATCAACTGAAACAGGAGAACTACCCGTTGGAATAAATTCAATTTGTTGTTGTTTTAAGAAATACGCAATGTGCCTTCCTAAATAACCATTAGCGCCAAATACAATTGCCTTTTGCATGGATTAGTTTATTTCTTCTTGAATAATATAGGTAGGCCTTTGTTTTACACTTTCAAATGTTCTACCCACATATAAACCAACCATACCTAAAACCGAAATTATTGCTCCAGAAAAGAAGCTGGTTAACAAAGCTAAACTGGCCCATCCTTCTGCTTTAACATCGCTCAACAGCCATAACCCAATCATAATAAACGCTGCACAAATTGATAAAAAAGATATTAATACACCAAATTTAACAGCCAATCGCAAAGGTTTATCCGAAAAGGTTAAAATGGTATCTATACCTAATTTCAAACGTTTTTTAAATGAGTATGACGAGTTTCCATCTTCTCGTTCAGCATGCTCAATTTCAACTTTAGCATAATTAAAACCAACCAACTGTTGTAACATTGGATAATACCTGTTATGATCTTTCACTTTTGCCATTGCTTCTACAGCTTTACGCTGATAACAAACAAAATTTGCAACAGTTCTATCTTGTTTAGTTTCAGTTAAATAACCTAGAGTAGAATAGAAAATCCTAGATAAAAATTTCTTAAAAAAATCATCCTGTCGATTTTTACGACTAGCAACAACTATTTCAAATCCTTCTTTAGCTTTTGATAATAATTTCTCAATCTCTTCGGGCTGATCTTGTAAATCACAATCCATTGTAACTACATAATCTCCTTTACTAACATCTAAACCTGCTTGAATTGCGTGTTGTTGTCCATAATTACGGCTCAACTTAACCCCTTTTACAAAGGAATGTTTTTTACAATTTTCTTGAATTTTTTTCCAAGAGTTATCAGGACCACAGTCTTCAACTAAAATAATTTCATAGTTATTTGTTAGTCTAGAAACTGAGCTAATAATACGCTCTACTAATTTATCCACCAAGCTTTCCGCTCGGTAAACAGGACTAACAATTGAAATATGTGGATTATTACTCAATTCTATGCTTTCTTTTTACAATACAAAGTTTGATGGTGTCCTAAATTTAACACACTCGAAACTGCAAACATTCCTGCTACCATCATCTTATAGAAGCCCATCATAAAAGCACTTCCTTCCGGCACATCAACCGCTTTGAGTTGGTAATTATGATTTTCAATTTTAACTACTTCAACACCTTCCATCTCTAACAATGTTTTTAAAGATTTATTGGTATAATGCTGTAAATGATGATGATTATACAACCTATCGTGTGAGGTTGGAAATCCTAAATTATTTAAGAAACGGGCTACACGATAAATCAAACTTCCGTTATTAATGGTATTCACAACGATTACTCCGTTTTCTGGAATAGATTCTACCATTTTATTGATGAATAAATGCGGGTCAATAACGTGCTCTATCACCATAAAACTTGTAATGATATTATAACCTACATCAAATTTCATTTCTAAAAAATCACCCGATTCAAATTTAATTCCTGGGTGCTCATTCTTAATAATATCAATACCATTAAGCTCTGGAGCATCAGCTTTAAATTTGCTTTGTAAGTGCTTTAAAAAAGCACCTTGTCCACAACCAACATCTGCTAATCTTATTTTTTCGTTACCTAAAATACCTTTTGCAGTATTGTAAACATTTTCAAACAACTTAAAATCTGGATTAGCAAACCAGTTTTTATGCGCTTTTAAATAATAATCTTCTTCGTAAGTTTCCTCTTCAACTCTATCAATTACAGTAAAAGTATGATCGCAAGTATTACATTGGTGGAGCGACATGCGCTGATTTTTCAAGTAAGTATCCTCACCGTAACAAATTGGACATTTTTTATTCATTTTCTTTTTTTTCTTTAATTGATAACCTTAAGATTTCTATCTGGGCTGCAAATTAGTACTTTTTATAATTTAAATTGGAATATTATCATGCTGATTTATCTCTCAACTCTTGTAGCAATCTACTTTGATTTAAGATTTGCTCAAATTTAGATTCGAACTCTTTTTCTAAAACACAGCGTTTAAATTCTGTTAATATATTAACGAAATGATTTTCTGCATCAATTTTATGGTCAAAAACCTCTCCCTGTTTTTCTAGTGTAATGGTTGGAGTAAAATTTGCACCAGGAGTAAAGGCTCTTTGAGCTGTAATCTTCCCTTTACTTCCCCAAATTTCATAATTACATTGGTAAAAATTATCAAATCCAAAAGCTACTTCAGCAAACATGCCTGCTTCTGATTTTAAGTAAGCTCCTCCAAACAAATCTACTTCAGTGTTCATATTATTTAATGTAGCTCCTTCTACCCACAAATCACTACCTAAAAATAATTGCGATGCTCTAACGGTGTATGCTGCTGCATCCAACAAAGCTCCTCCACCAGCAGCTGCATTATACCTAAAATTGTCTTTATCTAATGGCGGAAACCCAAATGAACTTCTAAAGCATCTCAACTCTCCTATTTCTCCTTTAGCAATTAAATCCTTAACAAAATTATGCTGCCCGTGATATAAAAACATAAAGTTTTCCATAATCAGCAAGCCTTTTTGTCGCGCTAAATCAACCATTTTTTTAGCTGATTCATAATTCATAGCTAATGATTTCTCAATTAGAATATGTTTGCCAGCTTCCAACGCTTTCATTACCCATTCCTCATGCAAACCTGTTGGCAAAGGCATATAAATAACATCTATATCGTTTCTATCTAGTAAGTTTTGGTACCCTTCAATGGCCTCACAACTAAACTCATTAGCAAAATCATCTGCTTTTGCTTGAGTCCTGCTTGCAATAGCAACTAAATCATATTCCGCTATACTTTTAATTGCAGGAATTACACTTCGCCTTGCGATGTTGGCACAACCTAAAACTCCTATTCTTAATTTACTCATAACTAAACAAACTTAATTACAGATAACAAACTTCGTGATTGGATATTGAGGTAATTATTGAATTTTATAAAGGTTTTAATTTGATGTAAAGTCATCCAGATGTATTTATCTGGAACATTCACATCAAAATCATCACCTACTTCAATAATCATATTTTTATTCTGTTCTTTAAAAAATCTACCACCTTCTTCCGACTGAAAAGAGCTATGTAAAACTGTTGCATTATTTTTTCCAGGATTCAACACATAGTCAATAAAATCAACTTCATACTCATTTTTACCTTTACGATAATTCCCCGTTAAACACTGAACTGTAGGTGCTAATTCTATAATATCAAAATTTCCACTTTCGAGTTTTGCTTGTACCAAAAAGTGATAAACGCCATTTATTTTTTTTATGATAAAAGCAATCAACCCTTCTTGAGCAGATTTCACCAAAGGCTGCGTCCAACTATGGACTTCTCTATTTCCGATTTCTGCTTTTACAGCAATTACCGAAAAGTATTTATATGCTTCGTGATATATTGCTTCTTCATCCTTTTTCCAATCAGCAATGCTATTTAATGGAATTTGCTTTACATCCAGTTCAGCGAATGCTTTATGCTTTGTTATCCAAGAAATAATATACTCTATGCTGTGTAAATTATTAGCCTCATCTAGTTCTGAAATTAGGAATTCAGAATTATTATTTTCCTCAAGTTCTTGTAAGGTCTCTGTGTTTCCAAATGAAATTCCAGAAATAACTGTTCTGGTATCCATATTAATCACATTATCATGCGTTAACAATTGTTTAATCTGTCCTAAAGTTAACCAACAGAAATCTTCTTTAACTTCAACATCACTACTCACTTCAA
>JBMYXB010000067.1:0-12545 GCA_049608005.1 Vicingaceae bacterium | reverse complement strand
TGCGATCGGTTTTATGAAATAAAAAATCCTGAAACATTAGCAGTAAGAGTTAACAGTGAAAAACCTCTTGCCGTTAGGTTAGTTTTTAGAGACATAAACTCTGTTTTACCTGCTTATGCTAATTCCAATCATTTAGATCAATATGAAGTCAATGGAATACCAAAAGGAGAAAAAGTATTGTTACTCGCTTACTCTGTTAAAGATGATAATGCAATATTCGGTTATAAAGAAATTACTATTGGAGAAAATAAAGTTGAAACACTAGATTTAAACAAGCTATCAAAATCAAGATTTGAAGGTGCTGTATCAGAATTATTGAGCTTTTAATTAAGTTGCTGTAAGGCCTCTTTAACTTTTAACTTACTGTATCCATTTATTTTTTGATGAGTAGGCATCCACCCTGTTAGAAAGCGTTCAAAATCTGCCCAAGCAATTGAAAAAAGAAAAGACCATTCTGTTTTTAATCCACTAAAGTTAAGAGTATTACCAATTTTATCTAAAGTCTTTTCTAACTCATTAAAGTAATAATTTAACAATTCTTTTTCATGTTGCTCGCATTCGTTTTCAGACAAACAACTTCCCATTAAATAAGCTACATCTTTCATTCCACAACCACCTCCAACATATTGAAAATCCACCGCAGCTACCTTTTTTAAATCTTCAGAAAAACAAAAATTAGCCACTTTAGCATCACCATGTACAAAGGTTTTATACTTACAGTTATTTAAAACTTTATCTATTTCTGAAGCAGCACTTTTTAAAGGTGAGGCATTCATTTCTTGATATTCATCTGGTCTAGTATCTAAATGCCAATAGGTACCTACTTCCCACAATTTTTGAGGCGTTTCATTTAAAAATGTAGCATGGAAATTGGCCAACCAACTTAAACAAACTTTAACCTGCTCAATTGTTAAACTTGATTTTCTTATTGGAAAACCAGCCGCATCTAAATCTTCTAAAACAATTACTTGTTCCTCTCCTATACTTGTTGAGCCTAAAAGTTTTGGTGTTCTGCAATTTCCACCACAAAAAGCATTATATTTTTCATAAAAAGCAGTTTCTACTTGGTAAGATTTTACTTTTCTGTTATGTGAATTACTAGTATTCCAACCTCTAGGGTGATTAGTGTTATTGGGGAAAATGATGTTTTTAACGATAACTTTATCAAAAGAACTACCAGTTAGTTTATATCTTGAAATCTTTCCATAACCACTCCATAATGATTGGATAAGCTCTACTTCTTCACAGTTAGAAGCATTTGTAAGTCTTAATATGAAGTCTTTAATGTTATTCATTAAATTCAAATAAAGCATCCTCAAAGCCAATGGCATTCACCCAGTCTTGTTCTTCTGCTATAGCTACAATTTTAGCTATACGAGTTTTAAAATCTTGCTCAATACCATGTGATTTCACAAAAGCTAAGCCCTCATTGAAACTCTTAAACATACTAACATAGAAAGCATCTTGTTTAATGTATTTTTCAGCAGTATATTGCTGTGCAATTTCAATGTTATAAAACATAATATCAGCAATAACAAAAGCATCTACACCTAATTGAATATAATGTTTAATTATTTTTTGAGCAACAGACCTTCTTGTTTTTGGCTTACGCGTATTAACTGGAAAGTATTCTTTACCAATCTTAAACTTCGCTTCCTCTAATAGCTTTTCTTCTTTTGGATTAAAAACAAAATTGTAATAAGTTTTAACAGGCTTAAAGCGGGTATATAAATCAAGTACTTGCTCTTGCAGTTGTTTTTTAGTTAAATCATCTAAATATGCTTTAAGGGCTCTTTTACTCATTATTTCCCTCCTTTTCTTCTACCTCTGTTTACGTTTTTATCTCCTCTTGTTTTGGGTTTCTTAAATTTAGTTTTAATGGTTCTTTTGTATGAACCACCTAAATTAACCTTACTGTTTTTCTCGCTTTTCTCATGGAAACTTGCTCCCCGCTCAATGTTCTTAGAATTTCTATTGTAATTTTTTGTTTCACCTTCATCAGGTCTTTCTTCAGGCGTTAATTCAGCTGAATGATCGACTTCACTTGGAAAAGGAATTTGTTTAATTTTTAAATCCATTAATTTTTCAATCCCTTCTTTCCATTCTCTTTCTTCTTTTGTGAAAAATAGAATCGTCTTTCCTTTTTCCTCTGCCCTACCTGTTCTACCAATTCTGTGCATGTAATTTTCAGGATAATTTGGCGTATCAAAATTAATTACATGAGAAATCTTATCTAAATCTAACCCACGCGCCATTACATCTGTAGAAACCAACACTCTATTTTTACCATTATCAAACTGTTCAATAGAACGTATTCTGTAATTCTGAGATTTATTAGCATGTATAACTCCCATTTCATCACTAAACTCTTCTTCTAACACGTTAAAGAGTCTATCAGCACTTTTTTTATTGGCTACAAATACCAAAACCTTACTAAACTCATCTTTATCTCTTAAAAGATGCCCTAATAAGTTAACTTTTGTGTAGAAATTTTTAACCTGATAACATGTTTGATCAATATTATCCAAAGGAGTACCACTTAATGCAATGGCAACTTTTGTTGGTTGAAAAAAGAAATCATTAATTAGCG
The DNA here is from genome assembly GCA_049608005.1 of Vicingaceae bacterium. Lineage (GTDB taxonomy): Bacteria > Bacteroidota > Bacteroidia > Flavobacteriales_E > Vicingaceae. The sequence goes on along the minus strand of JBMYXB010000067.1, from coordinate 9,955 downwards.
CATCAATTTCGTCAACCATAGTTGCTGAAAACATAATGTTTTGCCTGCGTTCAGGTAATAATTCAAAGATATTTGTCAACTGAAATCTAAATCCTAAATCCAGCATCACATCTACTTCATCAATTACTAATTTTTTAATCCCTTTCAATTTTAAAGCTCTACTTAAAGCTAAATCATACAACCTACCAGGAGTAGCAACAACAATATCACAACCTTGTAAAATAGCTTGTTTTTGAGTGTTAATATTTGCACCTCCATAAACTCCAACAACTCTAACATTCATATAACTTGCGTAGCTATTAATGTTTTCTACAACCTGTAAAACAAGTTCTCGAGTTGGAACTAACACCAAAATACGAGGGTTCATTTGTTTAGAGAATTTCAACTCTTCCAATATCGGAAGCATATAAGCAAAAGTTTTACCAGTACCCGTTTGTGCAATACCAACTACATCTTTACCCGAAAGGATAACATTAAACGATGCCGACTGAATTGGAGTCGGTTTTTCAAACCCTAAATCATCAATAGCAAAATTGAGTTGTTTTGACAAATTAAAATCTTTAAACGTTTTCATGTTAAATTGTTTTATTTAAACTAAAAGTCCGAAGTTAGATTTTCCAACTTCGGACTTTAATATTTTTAAGAAGTAAAACCTTTTTTAGTTAGGCTTAACCTTAACAGCATTCATTCCTTTTAAACCTTGTTCTAATTCAAAAGTTACCTTATCTCCTTCTCCAACTTCTTCAATTACTTGACTAATATGGAAAAAATATTTTGCTTGAGTTCTGCTATCAATAATAAATCCGAATCCTTTTGAGGTATCAAAGAAATCAACTTTACCAGTTAATGGACCGTCAAATGCTTCTTCCTCTTCTTTTTTAGGCACACCAATAACAATATCACTTGCCTTAATCTTCTTCTTTTTGATTGTTGGATCTGGCGGAGTATCAGTAATGTTACCAAACTCATCAACATATGCCATCATATTATCCAATCCACCACCAGCAGAATTTTCTCTTCTTTCTGCAGCTTTCTTTTTCTTATCCTCACGTTTTTTTAAACGTTTTTTTTCTTTTTCTTTCTTGTTAAATGATTGTTGCGATTTGGCCATTATCCTGAAATGATTTTTTAAATTCGTTGCAAAGATAGTATTCCTTAAGAAGTTAACGAAATCTCAAACTATTTATTTCAATAGTAAATTGTTAAAAACCTCAATAAGTTATTTTTATTTACTGTTTCAAAATCTCGTATTTTGCCTACCTATTAAGAGTTTAAATGAAAGTTTGTATTGCCGAAAAACCAAGTGTTGCCAGAGAAATTGCTACTGTATTAGGAGCAAATACTAAGCGTGATGGTTATTTTGAAGGAAACGGGTATGCAGTTACCTATACATTCGGACACTTATGTACACTTTTAGAACCTAATGATTATAAACCAGAATGGAAAAGTTGGAACTTAAATAATCTTCCAATGCTGCCAGATAAGTTTAAAACAAAGGTGACTAAAAATGGAGGAATCCAAAAACAATTTAAAATTGTAAAAAACTTATTTAAACAAGCTGAACTTGTTATTAATTGTGGGGATGCTGGTACTGAAGGAGAATTGATACAACGCTGGGTTATTGACCAAGCTGGTTACAAAGGTGAAGTTCAACGTTTGTGGATTTCCTCTTTAACAACCGAAGCTATTAAAGAAGGTTTTCAGAAGTTAAAACCTTCAGAAGACTATGATAATTTATATTATGCTGGTTTTTCGCGTGCAATTGGCGATTGGTTATTAGGAATGAATGCTACTCGTTTATATACCTTAAAACATGGTGGATATAAACAAGTATTGTCTATTGGAAGAGTGCAAACACCTACTTTGGCAATGGTGGTCAATCGTTTTAAAGAAATTGAAAACTTTAAACCACAACCATTTTGGGAACTGCAAACACTTTATAGAGATACCCTTTTTAATTGTGAAGAAGGACGTTTCCTAAAAAAAGAGGAAGGAGAAACACTTGCAAATAAAGTTAAAGAGGATGACTTTGAGATTGTTTCTGTTACCAAAAAGAAAGGGAAAGAATATGCTCCTAAACTTTTTGATTTAACTGGATTACAAGTATATAGCAATACTAAGTTTGGGTATTCTGCTGATGAAACGTTAAAAATTGTTCAGAAACTTTATGAACAAAAATTGGTTACCTATCCTAGAGTTGATACGACTTTCTTACCCAATGATGTTTACCCTAAAGTACATGGTATTTTAGAACAATTATCAGATTATAAAGCGTTAACGCAACCATTGTTAGGTAAGAAAATTAAAAAATCAACTAAGGTTTTTAATGATAAAAAAGTAACGGATCACCACGCTATTATACCAACAGGACAAAATGGATATTTAGATGCTGCTCATCAAAAAGTATATGATATTATTACCCGAAGATTTATTGCTGTTTTTCATGATGACTGTGAAGTAAATAATACAGCAGTAATTGGGAAAGCAGCTGATGTTACTTTTAAAACCACAGGTAAAGTTATTGTAGATAAAGGCTGGAGAGTTGTATTCGAGTCGACTAATACTACTGATAATAAAGAGACAGATCTACTACCTGCTTTTGAAAAAGGAGAAAAAGGACCACATCAGCCTTCATTTTTAGAGAAAGAAACCAAACCTCCTAAAATGTTTACTGAAGCAACTTTGCTTAGAGCTATGGAAACTGCTGGAAAACAAGTTGATGATGATGAATTAAGAGATTTAATGAAAGACAATGGTATTGGAAGGCCATCTACACGAGCCAATATAATTGAGACTTTATTTAGAAGAAAATACATTGTTAGAAAAAAGAAACTATTAGTACCTACTTCTACTGGTATTCAGTTAATTGATACTATTAACAATCAAATGCTAAAGTCTGCCGAGCTTACTGGAACTTGGGAGAAACAGTTGAAAGAGATTGAGCAAGGAACTTATAAAGCAGCTACATTTATTAAAAACATGAAGCAAATGGTGGATGCCTTGGTTTATGAAGTGAGAATGGAAGAAAGAGCAAATATTTCACATAGAACAGCCAAACCAGTAGCTAATAAATCTAAGAAAAAAGCCTCTGCTGGGATTTCATCAGAAAAATGCCCTAAATGTAAGCAAGGGAATGTTGTAAAAGGGAAAAGCCTTTATGGTTGTAGCGCATATAAAGAAGGGTGTGACTTTAGAATGCCTTTTAGCTTTTTAAACAAAAAAATATCCGAAAAACAGTTAATTCGTTTACTTAAAAAAGGAAGTACAGTTAATCTTAAAGGCTTTAAACAAGATGGTAAAAAAGTAGATGGAACAATAACGTTTAATAACCAACTTCAATTTACTCTAAATCAAAAAGATAACAGCTCACAACAAAGCGGTAAAATGATTTGTCCGAAATGTAAAAAAGGAGAAATTATTAAAGGAAAAACAGCTTATGGTTGTAGCGCATATAAAACGGGTTGTGATTTTAAATTCTTATTTGAAGACATCAGAACAAAAGCTGCAGGACAAAAACTAACAAAGGACTTGGTTTATCAGATTATTAGTAGTTAAATTCTTTGCTGACCTCTAACCACTGTAGCATCCATAACTATCATTCTGGCTTCAGCATCAAAATTAATAAGTAGATTTTCTAGGGCATTAATTCTATTCTTATCAAGAATTAAAAAGAGCAAGTCTTTTTTTTCTGTTAGTGTAAAATTATTTCCATTTACAATAGTACCCTCCACTCCTATTTTTAAACTAATCTCGATACTTAATTCTTCTAAATTTTTTAATGAAGAAATGTGTACTATTTTCTGATTAGACTTACCGGTAAGCACCATGTCAATAAGCTTTGAAGTCGCAAAAATACTTATCATGCTCCATAATGCTAACTCAGAACTTTTAAATACAAAGCCAGCAGAAACAACTACAATACCATCTAAAACCATAATTACATCGCCAGTTTTTACATCAAATTTTGAAGTAATAATTTTTGCCAAAATAGTTCCTCCACCTGCAGAGCCACCACCTTTAAAAATTAGTCCTAAACCTACACCAATAGTAATCCCCCCATAAAGTGTAGCTAAAAGTAGTTCATCACTAAAACTAGGAATAGCAACAACCTCTTTTAAAATGTCAATAAAAACAACAATTAAAGAAATGGCAACAATAGATTTAAAAGCGAATTTCTTACCTAAATACTTTACACTAACTAGCAATAAAGGAACATTAATAATAGCCATTAAAACACCAATTGGTAAATTAAAAATGTAATGAAAAATAATAGCTAAACCAGCAGTACCACCAGTTGCAATTTTATTAGGAGCTAAAAAGCCAACAACACCCAATGCTAATACAAAACTCCCTAATGAAATTAAGAAGTAGTTAATAATGCCTTGTTTTGTAAGTTTTATTCCCATAATTAAAGTTGTGCAAATGTAATATTCCATTTAAGTTATTTGAAATGATATATATCACTAATTTTGAAAGCTCAGTTATAACTAATGTTAGAAAACGAACATCAACATTTTATCATTTATAAACCCTTTGGTTATTTAAGTCAGTTTGTAAACAATGGCCCTAAGAAAAACTCTAAAAAGTTATTGGGCGAATTGGGTGTTTTTCCTGAAGGAACTATGTCTGTAGGTAGATTGGATGAAAAATCGGAAGGCCTATTAATTTTAACCACTGATGGGAAAGTGAGTTATGATATTTGTAGCAGCAAGGTTGAAAAAGAATACTATGCACAAGTAGATGGTTTAGTTACCAAAGAAGCAGTAGAAGAATTAAAACAAGGTGTAGAAATCGGTTTTGAAGGAATCAAATACAGAACTCAACCTTGTAAGGTTAAATTATTGACTGAGAAACCAAACTTTCCAGCAAGAAGCAAACCGGTTCGTGATGATAGACATGGACCGACCTCGTGGGTAAGCATTACTTTACGTGAAGGGAAATTTAGACAAGTTCGTAAAATGACTTCAGCAGTAGGGTTTCCTACCTTACGTTTGGTTAGAGTTAGAATTGGAGATTATGAATTAGGAAATATGGATATTGGGGAGATAAATGTATTAGAAATTTAATTCTAATTTATTCTTGTACATGAATTTGTATTGACTACCCATACTCCATTAACAGAATCTGCATTTCCTCTTGTTCGACAAGGCTCATTATCTTTATGTTTAGTTTCGTATGTATAGGAATTTGTTACTATTCCATTTTTTGTAGTTTCCGTGGTGCAAAAACATTCAGTTTTTTTTGAACAAGAACTTAATAAGAGTATTGAAAGTATAAAAACTATATATCTCATACTACAAACCTATTGATTTACGTGTAAATCTTGTATGGAATAAACTGTACCATCCAGCATAATATTTACTTTCGCAACTGATGAAGTGTTAGAAGCCCAAGCAGGCATATTTTGAAATTCAAAAAACTTACCAAAACCTGGAAAAGATTCTGTTGAAGTAGTTTCAGTATCACATGCAGTTCCATCATCATTACTCACCTCTAATAATTGCATACTATAAGTATTTGTAAAAGCACCGTTAGAATTAATCACTTCAATACCAATTGAGTTACCTGCCCCTGCCAAAGCATTTATGGTATAAGTTACTCCGTTACTTGTAACCGAAGAATTTGCAGTAATTGTACTACAATGTTGAGTTGTAGATGGTGAGTTACTACTAGAACTGCTACCAGTTCCTCCATCGTAAGAATCCTCATTTTTAGAGCAACTTAAAAAAGTTAAAACAGTTAAATAAAGTGCAATTTTTTTCATAACCAAAATATGTTTGTGTAATACGAATATAGTTAATGAAATCTAGAACTAACTACATATTTCATTATTTTTGATTCTTTAATAAATATGCCATTTAACATTGTACTCATAGAACCAGAAATTCCAAACAACACTGGAAATATTGGACGATTAAGCCTAGGGTCTGGGAGTACATTACATTTGGTAAAACCTTTTGGATTTGAAATATCTGATTCAAATTTAAAACGTGCTGGTTTAGACTATTGGCAACACATTAATGTTATTGAATATGATAATATTGCTGATTTCTATGCTAAAAATCCAACAGCAAATATGGTTTACTTTAGTAGCCATGGTAAAAAAGCTTATTGGGATATTAATTTTGAAGACAATATGTTTTTTGTTTTCGGGAAAGAATCAAAAGGGTTACCAAAAAGTATAATAGCAGACAATAAAGAAAAAACGTATCAAATACCTTTGTACAGCAAACACATCAGGAGCTTAAACTTAGCTAATGCAGTTAGTGTTGTAGTTTTTGAAGGATTAAGAAATTTAAGATAAATAGGAAATATGGAAATTAAAGGGTCACACATATTAATTACTGGTGGTAGTTCTGGAATTGGAAAAGAAACAGCTACACAACTAATTGAACTAGGCGCTAACGTTGTTATTACTGGAAGAAATGAAGAGAAACTGAAGAATGTTGCTCAAGAGATTGGTGCAATTCCTTTGCATTTTGATATCTCTGATTTAAAATCTATCCCTGCTAAATCGAGAGAAGCATTTATTCTACTAGAAGGAAGAATTGATGTTTTAATTAATAATGCAGGAATTGGTGTTTTTCCAAAGCTAGGAGAAATTAAAATTAAAGACTTAGAGTCTGTTTACAGAACAAATGTTTTTGGTTTAACAATGTTAACACAAGAAATTATTAAACCATTTATTACTCAAGGGTTTGGTAACATTATTAATATTGGATCAACTGCAGCTTTAAAAGGGTTTGTTGGAGGATCTGTTTATGCTGCGTCTAAATTTGCAGTTAGAGGTTTAACACAATCTTGGCAAGCTGAGTTAAGAAAATACAACATTAGAGTTACTTTAGTTAACCCAAGTGAAGTAACTACTGCGTTTGCTGCTGAAGATAGAGTTGAACGAGAAGAAGCTGATAAAAAATTGGGAACTCAGGAAATAGCTGATACTATTATTTCAACTTTAAAAATGAGAGATAAAGGGTTTGTTCCTGAAGTTACTGTTTGGGCTACTAATCCTTTTTAATCCTGAATAAAAGCTACAGCTAATTTAATATCATCATAACTTACTTTCCCTCCAAGTTTACCATAGATAGCATTTAAACTAATAGGAGCACTTTTGGGCTGTTCATCATAAGCTGCTTTTACTTTCTTTAAAATTGAGTTCTTAGGTTTATAATAGTTCAAATCTATATCAGGATTATCTTTAATAATCTTGATCAAATGACCAGCGACAGTACCAGTAGTTAACCCTCTAGCTTCAGCAATTTCTTTTAAACTAGCTTTTTGCTTCAAATGTATTAGCGTTACTTCATAAGTAGAGAGCTTACCCCTCTCCTTTTCTTTCATTTTATTTTTATGCTTGGTAATCTCTTTCTTATCAATTAAACCACCATTATCGCGCAAAAATGTTTTTGCCATTAAGTCTAATTCTTCAAGTTTAAATTCATTGTCTGCATCTACTGAAAGCTCTTGAAATCTTAAATCTGCTTTATGTGCTAATTTATCTACTCTTAAAGCCATTTCATTTAACCCTAACAATTGAAGGTTTTCTAACTTTTTTAAACGAGACAAGGCAACATAACCTTGTCCTGTTTCAAAAGTCTTAGATAAGTCAATTTCTGCTGCATCTAAAGTCATTCCTTGACATTTATGCACTGTAATAGCCCAAGCTAATCGTAAAGGAATTTGATTGTAACTTGCTAATGTTTTACCTCCATCATCAATAATACTCCATTTTTCTTTTTCGGCATAAATGGTTTTACCATCCAATAATTTTACAGAAGGTATACCTTGATCATTAAATCCTATAACTTTCCCTAATGAACCATTAACGTAACGCTTTTCTTTATCGTTCTTAACAAACATTACTTTAGCTCCAATTTTAAAAGCTAAATGTTCACCAGCTAAAACAGAATTCTTTAAAGTTTCTACCAATTTTTTATTCCCTGACGTTTTAGCTTTAAAGCTTTTAGGTGCGCCAGGTAATTTTGATAAATGTTCAGCATTAATTCTATCCACATCATAATTGTGTGTGTAGAGCTTTGTTGGTTCAATTTCTGAATCTAGCTTATTATTTGATGCTGACTGCAATACTTTATAGCTCTTTTTTGATAAGTCACCTGTTCTAATTTCATTTAAAATTAGATTCAAGTCATTATCATTCTGTCGGTATTGCTCTGTTAAGTAACAAACAGATAAATTAGCCTTAACCCAGGCTTGCGACATAAAAGCAAACTTTTCTTTACTCGTTTCTCCTTGTTTACCAATTGGTGGTAATTGAAAAAAGTCTCCACACAAAACAACTTGAACGCCTCCAAAAGGTAATAAGTCATCTTTAAAATAACGTAACACTACATCAACAGCATTTAGCTGATTTAAATGCAACATTGAAATCTCATCAATAATTAACACTTTAACCTTTTCTAAATGAGTCTTCAGATATTTTTTAGATTTCATACTCACCAAGTTTCCTTGGGTTATAAATTCTTTAACCCCTATTCCTGACCATGAGTGAATAGTCATACCATTCATATGTGTTGCAGCAATACCTGTAGATGCTGTAACAGCAACAGTTACTTTTCGCTCTTTTAAATAAGAAATGTATTGATTTAACACATATGTTTTACCTGTTCCGGCAGACCCAGTTAGGAAGCAGTTTTTTCCTGACTTTAATATGGCTAAAGCTTTTTCTTGTTGCATTTTGTGAAGTTAAATAAACAAAAAAAGCCTTACCAAAAATGGTAAGGCTTTTTATAAACATTCTAGCAGTTAATTACTTTGTTTCTTCTTCAGTAACTTCTTCAAAATCAACATCTGTTACTTCATCATCTCCACCTTCAGCACTTGCTTCTGGTCCAGCTTGTCCTCCTGCTTGCTCTTGTTGAGCATACATTTCTTGAGAAGCTGCTTGGAATACAGTGTTTAATTTTTCAGTATTTGCTTTCATACCATCTAAATCTTTAGCTTCATGAGACTTTTTCAATTCAGCTAAAGCTTCTTCAATTGGAGCCTTTTTATCTGCTGGTAATTTATCTCCGTATTCAGAAAGTTGTTTTTCTGTTTGGAAAATTAAGCTATCTGCTTGGTTTACCACATCAGCATTTTCTTTTGCTAACTTATCAGCTTCAGCATTTTCTTCAGCATCTTGCTTCATTTTAGCAATTTCATCATCACTTAAACCAGAAGAAGCTTCAATTCTAATGTTTTGCTCTTTCCCTGTAGCTTTATCTTTTGCAGAAATATTCATAATTCCATTAGCATCAATATCAAAAGTTACTTCGATTTGAGGTACACCTCTTGGTGCTGGTGGAATATCTGCCAACTGAAATCTTCCTAACGATTTGTTATCATTTGCCATTGGTCTTTCTCCTTGTAATACATGGATGTCAACCGCTGGTTGGTTATCTGCTGCAGTAGAGAAAGTTTCCGATTTTTTTGTTGGAATAGTAGTGTTTCCTTCGATAAGTTTAGTCATTACTCCCCCCATAGTTTCAATACCTAATGAAAGTGGTGTAACATCTAATAACAATACATCTTTAACTTCTCCAGTTAAAACTCCACCCTGAATAGCAGCTCCAATTGCAACAACTTCATCAGGATTAACACCTTTTGAAGGCTCTTTTCCGAAGAAATTCTTTACTGCATCAACTACTGCTGGAATTCTAGTAGAACCACCTACTAAAATTACTTCATCAATATCAGACTTGCTATATCCAGCAGATTTTAATGCTGCTTCGCATGGTTTGATAGTTCTTTTAATTAAGTTATCAGCTAATTGCTCAAAAGACGCTCTAGTTAATGTTCTAACTAAGTGTTTTGGTCCTGAAGCAGTAGCAGTAACATATGGTAAGTTAATTTCAGTTGAAGTAGTACTTGATAATTCAATCTTAGCTTTTTCAGCAGCTTCTTTTAAACGCTGTAATGCCATTGGATCTTCTCTTAAGTCAATTGACTCATCTTT
>JBMYXB010000066.1:0-12822 GCA_049608005.1 Vicingaceae bacterium | reverse complement strand
CTGTTAAATCTCTAGCTATTGCTTGATAGTTTATTGCCTCTGGTGATTGGGCTGAGATAAAAAATATATTAATAAAAAGAAGGGGTAGTACAAAAATGTATTTTTTCATTTGTCGAAGAATAAAATGCGTTAGCCGACAAATTTAAAGAAATAAGGGGTGCAAATCAAGTTTAATTTTAAGAGTAAAATATTGACTATTAGAATGTTTAAGAAATGTGCATTCCTATTACAAGCACATCATCTATTTGCTCTAAAGAGCCTCTCCACTCTTCAAAAGCTGTATTTAAAGAATTTTTTTGTGCAGGCATCCCTTCACCGTTTAACGTTAAAAGATGGTCTCTAAATCTTTTATACATAAATTTTTTGCCTTTTGGACCACCAAATTGATCTGCATAACCATCAGAAAAGATGTAGATGTAATCATCTTTTTCTAATTGTATTACATGGTTCGTGTATTTTGAAGTCTTATCTTCATAATAACTACCGATAGCAAATTTATCAGCCTTAAGCTGTTCTACAACATTATTTCTAATTAAATATAAAGGGTTGTATGCTCCTGCATATTCAAGTGTTCTGGTTTTTTCATCATAACAACATAAAGCTAAATCCATTCCATCTTTAGTTGTATTATCTCCCATTGCATTGTTGTGCAACGTTTTACTAATCCCTTTATTTAAGTCATCTAAAATACCACCTGGGCTATCATTAAGTCTTAACGCTTCATTTAAAGCATTGTAGCCAACAATACTCATAAATGCCCCTGGTACACCATGCCCTGTACAATCTACAGCTGCAAAATATACTTTGTCATTTTTCTTTTCTACCCAATAAAAATCACCCGAAACAATATCTTTAGGCTTGTATAAAATAAATGCATTGGGTATAGTTTTCTTTACAAATTTATCAGGAGGTAAAATGGCTTCTTGTAAACCTTTAGCATATTTAATACTATCGGTTACCTCTTCATAAAGTTCACTAATTTTATCGTTTTGTTCTTCTACTTCTTTTTGTTTTTCAATTAATTCAGAAGTCCTTTCAATTACTTTTTGCTCTAACACTCTTTCGTTTTCTGCTAAATCATTACGCATTTTTATAAGTGTTTTTCCTAATGAATCTTCCTCACTTAAAGGCTCATACTCTGTATCAAACTGACCAGCTCCTACCGAAATGGCAAAATTATTTGTTCTTTCTAATCCAGAAATTACTCTATTTAAAGCATTTGTCATTTCTCCAATTTCATCATTTTTTGCTTTTATTGAGTGTTTTGGAAAAACTCCTTTACTCAGAGTTAATAGCACTTTTTTTAACTTATCAACAGGCCTTACGATAGTTTGAGTGGTATAAAAAGCAACCAAAAATCCAAAAATTACTAATGCAATTCCCAACCATCTTGTTAACCGCTTTAAAAAATTAAAGGATGCTTGCATTGTTTCAGTTACATTATCAGACTGTACTTTTTGATGTTCAATTAGGCTGTTTAATTCTTTTAAAATTTCAGAAGTTTTAATAAATATTTCCCCATCACTCTCTAGGTAATATTTAGCAAAAAAAAGGTTTTGAGAGTCGTCATAGCTTTCCCAATCTGGTAAAAGGCTGGTTACTTCATTTTGTAGTTTAAAAAGTTCCGAAAGTTTTTTAAATACATTTTTAATTTGTTCTTGATCTTCTTTACTCCAATTAACTGCAAGTTTTTTAACCCTATTGACTAAAGCAGGGTAATCTTCATTAATTAAACGGGTTAGATTTTGTTTATCTGGATGGTCTGATTTTGAAGGTATATAAACCCAATTAAAAACGAGCATTTTAGACCTTACTGTTAATAATTTAAGCTCTTCAATTGATGCAAGAGAGGGGTTATTAACATTTGTAATCTTATCGTTAATTTCTGTACTATCTGCTAAAGTAGTATATGTAGAGTAAAAAACAATTACTATACAAAAGAGTAGGACTCCAAATCCTGATCCAATTTTTTTTGCTATAGTAATTCTAAATGCCATAATTCTAACACACGAATCTACTATTCTTTTTCCAAATTTTCTAATTCTTTTTTATAGAAATCAGACTTTTCTTTGTCATTAAGCCCGTAATAGATACTTGATAAGCCAACAAGGGTTTCTTTTCTTTTGTAATTTAATTCATAAGATTTCATCATAAATGGTAAACTAGCTAAGAAAGTTTCAGAGCAAAAATCTTGTATTTTGTTTAGGCTAACTAAATCAATGTCATAATCCATTTTATGTATTGCTTCAACCCCTTCGTTATAATATATAATACCTAAATTATAATTTGCAGCTGCATTTTCAGAATCAATCGCTAGCACTTCTTGGTATAACCTTTTAACTTCTAACTTAAGTATTGAGTCTTGTTTTGCTAGCACCCCAACTGGCTGGCCTAATATGGTTGCTAAAGCCATTTTAAACCTAACATCATATTGACTAAGGTTTGAATTAGGATCTATTAACAACATTAATTCTTTAAAAGAAGCATAATTAGTAATTGCACCTTTATATTCGGTAAAATTTAACATTCTTACTCCATCATTGTAATAGGTTGATGCTAGATATTTTAACACCTTATTTGTCTTGTCTATAAATTCCTCTTTGCCATTTAATGTTAACATTTTTTTAAATGCCTGTACAGAAGTATCTCTTAATGTTGAGGTGGTTATGTTTTTCTCTTTAAGTTTATATAAGTCTTTGTAGATGTAGCCTTTGTAAAACCAAGTTTTAGCAGTTGTATCTAAAGTTTGATCTAACACAGCTAAATCAATATATTTTTTAGCACTATCTAATTCTGTTTTTTGAAGATAGAATATAGCAACAGATAAATGATCTCTACCAATAAATTGACCAAACATTGAGCTAGTCAACATTATAGTTATTAATAATATGTATATTCTTTTATTCATTTATTTAACTTCAAAAGCTAGTTTTTCTATGTTAGATCTTAATTTTAGTTTGTGTTTTTCTACATTTTTTTTATTTATTTCGTAAGCTGTTCTATAATTTTTTACAATAAAGTTAATTCCTGATCCTTTTTCAGCTAAACCAGGTTCTGCAGTAATAATTAATGTACTATTGGGTTTTACTTTACTAACAACATTTGCTATTTCTTTAGTTTTGTTTTCGCTAACATACAAAATATGACATTTAGCAATATCATCAACAGCTGTATATTTTTTTATTTCTAAAGATTGATTGGCAACTTTTTTAATTTTTGCCATTTTAATTAGCTCATTATATAGTGGCGAATTTCCAACCACACCAACAACAAAGTTTCCTTTCTGGTATGCGGGTGGCCATTCAATTCCTTTAGCAAAACTCATAATAAAAACAGCTCTCATTTTAGAAACAGTATCTATATCTACCTTAAACCCTGAAGATAGGAATAGTAATGAAATTAATATGATTGCAATTTTTTTCATTTTAATCTACCAAACAATTTTCAGGCCATAAGCCAAATGCAAGGTACTAAAATATTTTATATGAGTTTTAAACGAGATGTTTTTGAAGCAAAGTTTTATTTCTGTTTTTTTCTTCCTTTACCAGATTTTCTTCCTCCAGAAGCAGCCGCAGCTCCTTTGCTACTTTTACTAGGCTTAGATTTTACAGACTTATACCTGCTTTTTCGAGAAGAAAAAACTGATTTGTTTTTCTTCTTTAGCCTTTTCTTTGAAATAGAATGCCCGTATAATTTACTTTTGGATTTGCCTCTTGGTGGTTTAGATGAGTAAATGTTTGGCCCTTTTTTAGGCTTGCTTGCAAAAGCATCACCTTTCTTTTTTTTCTGACCAAAACTATCGCTAGCAGAAGTACAAATGATAAAAAGACCTATTAATATGTAAATTATGTGTTTCATAGCTTGTAATTAACTCTTTACCTATAAAAATGTTGCTTTAATACAAAAAACAAACTTACATTTTAAAAAGTTAAGAAAGGGTAAATATAGTAATATGTGCAACTAAAGTTAATGAGAATAAAACAACTTATTAACAAGTTTATTGTAAAAACACAACACCCTTAAGCGTTTTGATCAATATTTGTGGCAATAGAAATACTTTCTATATCTCTATCAAACAAATATAACCCGCCTTTATCTTCCCCTATCATGTTTAATTTATCCATAATGGTTCTTGCTAAAGCTTCTTCTTCTATTTGCTCTGCCACGTACCATTGCATAAAATTATGTGTTGTATAATCTTTTTCACTTAAACAAATATCAACCAAATTGTTAATCTCATTAGATACCATTACTTCGTGATCTAATAAGTTTTGAAATAAATTGGTTAAGGATTTATATTCTCTTTGAGGCTGATCTAATTGAGGAATTAAGGCTTTTCCACCTCTTTCATTTACATATTGTACTAGTTTCAACATGTGCATTCTTTCTTCATCAGAGTGTTTATATAAGAATTGAGCAGTTCCTCCTAAGCCTTCAGTTTCTGCCCAAGATGCCATTGCTAAATAAATTTGAGACGAAAAAGCCTCTATTTGTATTTGATTATTTAATGCTGTTTGTATTTTATCTTTTAACATAGTTTTAAAAAGTTTTTTCAAATATAAACAGCTTAACTCAAATTGAAAAATTTTATGTTATTTATGAATCATAAATCTAAATCCTCTACCGTGCACATTCATAATTTCTATGTTTTCATCTTGCTTTAAATGCTTTCTTAATTTTGCAATGTAAACATCCATACTTCTTGCATTAAAATAGTTATCATCTTCCCAAATTGCTTTTAAAGCATAGGTTCTTTCCAAAACTTTCCCTTCGTTTAAACACAATAATCTTAGTAAATCATTTTCTTTTGATGTTAGTTTTTGATCATTTTCGTTTAAGGTTAAAATTCTTTTTTGATGATTAAAGGAATATTTGCCTATTAAAAAATTTGTCTTTTCTTGCTCTACATTATCCTCTAACGACCTTCGTAAAACAGCAGTTATTCTTGCCAGCAACTCTTCCATACTAAAAGGTTTAGTAATATAATCATCTGCACCAACCTGAAAGCCCTCTAAAGTATCTTCTTTCATAGATTTTGCAGTTAAAAAAATAATCGGAATTTTTCCATTAATTTTTCTTATTTCTTTAGCTACAGTAAACCCATCTTTAATAGGCATCATCACATCTAATAAACACAAATTATAGGTGCCCTTTGCAAACATGTTAAATGCCTCTTCTCCATTAGAAGCTAAAACAGTATGATAGCCTTTTGCTTTTAAAAAATCACTTAATAAATTGCCAAGATTCGTATCATCTTCGGCTAATAGTATTTTAATATTTTTACTCATATCACTTATTTTTTAAATTAAGTATTGCCAGTTGCGTTATCATCAAATGGAATAAATATGTTAAACTTTGTTCCTTTTCCAAATACACTAGTTGCTGATATTTCTCCTCCATGTCTTTCTACAATAGCTTTTACGTAATTAAGTCCTAATCCAAAACCTTTTACATTATGTACATTACCAGTTGGCACTCTGTAAAACTTGTCAAAAATTTTATTTAAGTTCTCTCGTTTTATACCCGTTCCCTTGTCGGCAACTGTTATTAAAACGCCTTCTTTATAATTCTCTGTTAATATGCTTATCTCAGGATTTGATGGAGAGTATTTATTCGCATTATCAAGCAAATTATTAATAAGGTTTGTAAGGTGTACTTGATCTGCTTTTACAATACTTTTATCAGCATTTAATATTCTTTTAATCGTTCCAGATTTGCTTTCTACTTGTATCATAATATGATCTACCACCTTATTTATTATTTGATGTAAATCAACTTCTTCTTTCTTTAAATTTAAATCTCCTTTATCCCAAGTTGCAGATTTTAATACACTTTCTACCAAGAGTCCTAAACGTTTATTTTCTTGACTAATCATCCCAACATAGTTGTTTCTTATCGCTATGTTTTCCGACATATCCTTATCTGATAAAGCTTCACACGCCAAAGATATGGTAGAAATGGGCGTTTTTAACTCATGTGTCATATTACTTATAAAATCGTTTTTTACTTCTGATAATTTTTTTTGCTTAAAAATTGTTTGTATTGTAAAGGTAAATGCCCAAACAATAATTATTAAAAGCAAAACAGAGGATGATAACATTAACCACATAGTAGTTAATAAATACCCTTTTTGATGAGGAAAAAGAACTGTTAAAATAAGTGGTCGCTCAAAAACATCGTTAGAAAAAAGCTCCGCATAATACCCTGATTGCCTTATTTTATTGATATTTGTTAGTGAATCTATAATTAATTCATTTCCGTCATAATCAAAAACACCATATTGATACTTTGCTTTTATTCCTCGATTTAACAATTCAAATTTTAATAAGGAATCTATTACGTTTTTATTTAACCGTTCTTTCAAAGACCTATATCCAATTCCAGGAAAATCTCCTAACATATTATTTAATGCCGACATTTGACCTACACCACCATTTGAGCCTTGTATATTTAATTGAAACCCAACTTGCCCATTTGGAGAAATACTTTTTATAGATTTTTGATAAACCTTTCCGTTTTTGGTTTGTTTTTCCCTAACCTGATAGGTAACCCCATTCTGTTTAAAAAAAGCAGTTGAGTCTTTACTACTATTAATAGAATTAATTAATTGCTTATTTAAAGATTGTTTATCTGCTTTATATGCTTCCAAACGATAAGCAGCATCAATTTTATCTAATTTATTACTTACTGAAAAGATAGCTGACCTTACATTTCTTTTAAAATCTTCTTCTTTTAAATCAACAGCGTTACCAATCCAATATACTTGAATTACCACCAAGCCTATTAGGGCAGAGGTAATTACTCCAATTAATATATAAATATATTGCTTCTTCACGCTTCAAAAATACAGTTAACCCTTTTAAACAATTAAGCTTTAACACTTTTTAACTTTTGTTAACGGAGATTTAACATAAATACAGAATAGTTCAGCCTACTTTTGAAGTGTTATTATAAATTAATAATTACCACCTAAAAATTACCTTCCTGTTTAGTTAGTGCAAAAAGAAAGCCTCCACCTGAGGCTTTCACTTATTATGCATAGGCAATAGTTGCTATGGATATTTTACAACCTTTTTCTATTAAAACTAAAGCACAAGCCTCTAATGTTGCTCCAGTAGTTACAACATCATCTACAAGCAAAACACTTTTGTTATTTAAAGCCTCATCTGCAACGCCAAAAATACTCCCTACATTTTCCCATCTTTTGTAGCGTGTTTTTTTAGTTTGTGTTTGAGAATATTCTTTCCTGTATAATGTGTGGGTGTTTATTGGAATTTTTAAAACTTTTGACAACCCAAGTGCTATCCACTCACTTTGATTATAACCTCTTTTTTCTAATTTTCTTTTGTGAAGAGGTACTGGTATAATAAAATCTATATTTTTAAACCCTTCAACCTCTTTTAAGTCATGCCCCATCAACTCTCCAATAGCTTTACCGAGTTCTTTAACTCCTTTATATTTTAAATGGTGTAGTAGGTTTTGCACCTTACTTTTTTTACTAAAAGAATAGTATGAGGTTGCCCTTTCAATTGGTACGCGTCCCCAAAAAACTTTACTTACAGGGTTGTCAATATCTAAATGATAATTTGTTTTTGGTAAAGTTAGCTCGCAAACTAAACAAATAAAATTTTCATGCCTTAACAAAGTATTACTACAGGCACAACATAATTTAGGGAATATTAAATTAAAAAAATCGTTTATCATGCTACAGTAGTATTACCAATCAATTTATGTATAACTTTAATTTTTAAATAGTTATTACATGTAAAATATTTTAAATTTGCTAAATTAAATATACGCGTTTATTATGGAAAACAAATCAGAACCGGCATCTAAAGAAGTAAAAAAAAGTACAAAAATGAACAAATTACTAGTTGCAATAATAATTTTATTATTTTGTTTTTGTGGCTACCTTATATGGCAAAACCTTGAATTACAAAGCCTATTAGAGGAGGGTGAAATTGCTTACAATGATGTTTCTAACGAAAGAGATCAAGTAAAAAATGAACTTGAAGAAATGCTAGAACAATATAAAGCCATGGAAGCAACTAATGAAGGTTTAAGCGATAAACTTGAAGAAGAAAGAGCTAAAATTGAAGAGTTACTTAAGCAAGCAAAAGGTAAAGACTGGTCTATATATAAATTAAGAAAAGAAACTGAAACTTTAAGAACGATAATGAAGGGTTATGTTGTTCAGATAGATTCTTTAAATCAAATTAATGGAAAATTAACACAAGAAAACCTTAATGTTAAAACTGAACTTTCGTCAGAAAAAAATAAAACAAAGAATTTAACCGAAAAAAATGAAGGATTATCTGATTTAGTAACTGTAGCATCCTACTTAAAAACAACAAGTCTAAAATCTTATGGGGTTAAAGTTAAAAGTAACAACACTGGTAAAGAATCTGACAAAGCTAAAAGAGTAGGCAAAATAAGAACCGAGTTTACACTATTAAAAAATGAAATTGCCAAGCCTGGCACTAAACAAATTTATGTAAGAATTTTAACTCCTGACGGTAAAGTTTTATCAGAAAAAACAGATGACAGTAATAAATTTGATTTTAACGGAGTAAGAGGCTTATTTAGTGTAAAAAAGCAAATTAATTACAAAAATCAACAACAAACATTAAAAATAGACTGGATTAAAACAGCTGATTTTTCAGTTGGCGAATATAATGTAGAGGTTTATTGTGATGGGGTTGATATTGGAAAAACCAAATTTTCGTTGAAGTAGCAATCCATTCGTTAAAATGAGCATGTTTCAACAACAAGTTAACAACATTAATCATAATATTGCTAAAAAAAATAAATTATGGATTTAAACAGTATAATTGAAAAAATAAACGACATCATATTAACTAATGGCCCCAAACTGATAGGTGCTGTAGTTGTATGGATAATAGGTAGCTTAGTAATTAAATTACTGAACAAAGGCTTTGAAAGTCTGTTAAATAAAAAAGACATAGATGACTCTTTAAAACCATTTTTAAAAGGTATAGTTAGTGCATTGTTAAAAGTAATGTTAGTAATAAGTGTTTTAACAATGTTAGGTATTGAAATGACATCTTTTGTTGCCATTTTAGGTGCTGCTGGTTTAGCTGTTGGCATGGCTTTATCAGGAACATTACAAAACTTTGCAGGTGGTGTTATGATTTTAATTTTTAAGCCGTTTAAAAATGGTGATTTTATTGAAGCTCAAGGTCATATTGGGATTGTTTCTGAAATTCAAATTTTCAATACCATCTTAAAATCTTTAGATAATAAAACAATTATTATACCTAATGGTGGTTTGTCTAATTCATCTATGACTAACTATTCTACTGAGCCAACAAGAAGAGTTGATTGGACATTTGGAATTGGCTATGGTGATAAAACAGAAAACGCTAAAGAAGTTCTGCTTCGTTTAATGAATGAAGACGCTAGAATAATATCAACTCCAGAAGCACCTTTTGTAGCTGTATCAGAACTAGGTGATAGTTCAGTAAACTTTGCAGTAAGAGCTTGGGTTAAATCTGAAGATTATTGGGGTGTTTTCTTTGATATGAATGAAAAAGTTTACAACACATTTGATAAAGAAGGATTAAACATTCCTTACCCACAAATGGATGTTCACGTTCACAAATAATAAATTCTTTTAAAAAGTTAAAAATGAAAAAAGTACTATTTGTTGTAGCTTTAATTACAGCAGTTGGAAACCTTTCTGCCCAAACTACAGAAGCAGAAAAAAACTTAAAAAAACAAAGTAAAGACACCATTGATGGTTGGAAAATTGGTGGTGTTGCTTCTTTAAATCTTACTCAGGTTAGTTTAACAAACTGGTCGGCAGGTGGAGAAAACTCACTTTCTGTAAACGGACTTTTAAGCCTGTTTGCAAATCTTAAAAAAGGTAACTCTACTTGGGATAACTCTTTAGATTTATCTTATGGTTTGTTACAGCAAGGAGATGCTGACATTAGAAAAACAGATGATAAAATTGATTTTACATCTAAATACGGTCAAAAAGCATTTAAAAACTGGTATTATGCTGGATTAGTTAACTTTAAATCCCAAATGACAGCCGGATATAATTACCCAGATGATTCTACCGAAATATCTAATTTCCTATCTCCTGCTTATGTTTTAGGTGCTATAGGTATGGATTATAAGCCGAGTGAAGTTTTTACTTTGTTTATTTCTCCTATTACTATGAAAATGACCATTGTAAACGATGAAACTTTAGCAAATTCTGGAGCCTTTGGTGTAGAAGCTGCTATTTATGATGACTTTGGTAACATTACAACAAAAGGAGAACCTACAAGGGTAGAATATGGAGGATACTTAAGAGCTCTTTTTAAGAAAGATATAATGAAAAACATTAATCTTCAAAGTAAATTAGAATTGTTTTCTAACTACCAAGAAAACCCTGGAAATATTGATGTTAATTGGGAAGTTTTAATTGCTATGAAAGTTAACAAATACATATCTGCAACATTATCTACACAATTATTATATGATCATGATATTGATATTGCAGTAGATGACAATAATGACGGGATTGTTGATGCAGTTGGTCCAAGAACACAATTTAAAGAAGTACTTGGAGTAGGTCTATCATACAAATTTTAAAAGTATTTATAAAGCATATTAAACCGATGAAATCCTCATCGGTTTTTTTTTGCAAAAAATCTAAAAAGAGTTACCTTCATTTTTAATAAAAGGCAACCAATTTTTTTAATCTACGTCTTTCACACAAATATATGACACCTAAAGATCAGCATAATTTAGACTCACTTGTTAACAGGTGTGTTAAAAATGATCGGAAGGCTCAAAAAGAACTATATAAATTATTTTATAGTAAAATGATGGGAGTGTGTTTTCGGTACACTAATAATGCTGAAGATGCTAAGGATATATTGCAAGATGGATTTATTAAAGTATTTAAAAATATAAAAAAATATAACTTTAAAGGTTCTTTAGAAGGTTGGGTTAGAAGAATAATGGTAAATACAGCTATTGACCACTATCGAAAAAATAAAGCCGCTTTATTTGTAGATGATGAAGAAGGGTTTATTCTTGAAAATAGTAAAGTCGAAAGCGATGAAACCATTTATAGCCAATTTGGAGAAAAGGTAATAATGGAGGCAATACAGCATTTAAGCCCTGCTTACAAAACTGTTTTTAACCTGTATGTTATTGAAGGTTTTGCTCATAAAGAAATTGCTCAAAAACTTAACATAAGTGAGGGCACATCTAAATCTAATCTTGCGAAAGCAAAAATGAACTTAAGAAAAAATTTAAAAAAGTAAAGATGCATTGATAAAGCATGGATAAATTTAATCAAATAATAAAAAAGAAAGTAGAGCAGTTTGATATTCCCTTTAATGATGCCCACTGGCAAGAAATGGAAGGAAAATTAAATGCCATAAGAGCTGCTAAAATAAAAAACTCCATAATTGGAATGTCGGTTATTATTACTCTTTCTGTATTATTAGTAATATTTTATAATACTTCTAAGCAAGAAGCAAACACAAAAAGTATAGCAGCTCACAAAGAACAAACTTTTGTTGCTAATGAAGCTATCCAACAATACGAAAATCTAACCGATTCAAAAAAAATCAATTCTTTAGCTGTAGAAAAAAATACTGAAAAACAAGCAACAAAAACAAACAACAGCACAACTGTAAATCAAGAAGGTGAAACGGTTAAAAGACAAGAAAATGAAGTTTTAAATACCCAACAAAAAAACGAAAGGAATAACAATACTGAAACAAAAGAAAAAATTGATTTAAAGATTAGTGCCGAATTTATTGTTTATAACAACAGGGTGTGCTATGGAGAAAAAGTAAGTTTTGAAGCTATAGAAAACAATAAGCTTTTTACTTATTATTGGGATTTTGGAGATGGAATAAACTCTTCAGAAATAAACCCTTCTCATATTTACAATAATAGTGGTACTTACACAGTAAGTTTAGAATTAACAAACACTAAAACAAATCAAAAAACTACTAAAGTTCAAAAAAACATTGTGCGTATTTTACCCACCCCAAATGTTAGCATAAATTATTCCGAAGTATCTGATTTACATGAAGGAAACAAGCTTCTTTACCCTTACACTACTTTTGCGATTACTAATAACTCAAAAGCTTTCTCATCAGTATGGGATTTTGGAAACGGAGAAAAATCAACATTAAACAACAGTAAAACAAGCTATAAAAAAGCTGGAGAATATAATGTAAAACTTATTGTAAAAGATAAAAATACCGCATGTACTCAAACAATTAACAAACAAATTACAATTAATAATGGGTTTGATTTATTTGCACAAAATGCTATAAAACCAAACTCTACAATACCAGAAAACAAAGTATTTATTCCAGGAGCTCTTTTAGGTTGGGATGTGAAGTTTGAAATGGTTATACTTAATAAGTCTGGTAAAACAATTTACACAACTTCTGATAAAAACGAACCTTGGAATGGGCGTTTAAACAATCTTGGAAAAATTCTAAAAAATGATGTTTATTTATGGCAAATAAAAACTTTTGATGCCGAAGAAAACATTCATTACCACCATGGTAAAATTAACTTAGTCAACTAAGAATCTAATTCTTACAGAAAAAACAAGTATCTTTTTTGTTATTTTTTAGCGTAAACCTCTTCAAAAAGACATTTAGTTTAGTCATCTTTTTTGATAAAACGTTTGCAAATCAACATCCGTTTATTACCAAAAAACAACCTAAAACTTGCTTTTTGCAACCAATTAAGACTATATTCGTATATTGAAATCAAACATGTAAATACTCTATTGTTTATTATTTCAAAACATGAAAAAGCATATATTATTAC
>JBMYXB010000065.1:0-12846 GCA_049608005.1 Vicingaceae bacterium | reverse complement strand
GCTTTGGATGTAATTGTTATTTGTTGAAATGTTGTGAAAAAAAAGGCTGAATAAAGTGTTTAATTCCGCATTTTAAAACCTTTCATTTTAAACCACAATTGACCTGTATTTTTCTATTTCAGCTATTTAAAAGTTAATTTTTTAGGGTCTTGTCTAGAATCAAAAACAATTAAAATATTAATTTGAGTATCAGTAAAACTATAATATAAAGACGTTTGTTTAGTAATTACACATTTTCTTAATCCTTTATGTTTATTCGATTCAGGAAAACTTTCGGGATGGTTTTGAAGGGTGTTAACAGCTTGAGTTAGCTTTGTAACAAAAGATTTTTTGTTTTTAAAGACCAGCGTTCAATTAAGTATTCAAATAATTTTTCAAGCTGATGTTGAGCTTGATTAGCTATAACAACCTTTCTTTTCATTATTGATGTTTCGCAATAAAACTATCAAATTCAACATAATTACCAGAATCAATTTCCTTTTCTGCAAGTTTAATCGCCTCCTGTTGTTCAGGTGTAAGTTCATCCCAAAAATCAGTAGGATTTTGGTTGATAAAATTTAAAAGTAAGCCGTAGGCTTCTTGTAGTTTTTGTCCCTTTAAACCATCTAACTTTCTAAACAAATCTAATTTTATCTCAGCGGTATTCATGCTAACAAATATAAGCAATAATTTAAGATTCAATTAGTGTTGAAATGTTGTGAAAAAAAAAGGCTGAATAAAGTGCTCAATTTACCGTTCTTTCTAACTTTGCAGCTTCTAACTAAAAATAGAGAAATGATAACATTCTTTAAGACGAAATCGGATAAAATTATTGCAGTTCAATTTGATGGACAAATGAACGAAAGTGATTTGCCTAAATTAAATTGGTTATTAGCCGGAGAGCAATTAAATGAAACAGAATTAACTGGTTTTTTTATTGGGCCTCGTGCAGCAATGGTTTCTCCTTGGAGTACTAATGCAGTTGAGATTACTCAGAATATGGCAATTAATAATATTGTTAGAATTGAAGAGTATTTAATAGCTGATTCTAAAGATGTTGCTTATGATCCTATGTTGGCAAACATGTTTACATCATTAACACAAACGTTATTTGATGTTGATGTTAAACCAGAAGCTGTTATTTCTATAGAAGATATTGCAGCTTACAATAAGGCTGAAGGTTTAGCTTTAAGCGATGAAGAGGTAACTTATTTAGAAAATGTTTCTCAAAGAGTTGGAAGAAAATTAACTGATAGCGAAGTGTTTGGGTTTTCTCAAGTAAACTCAGAACACTGTCGTCATAAAATATTTAACGGTAAATTTATAATTGATGGAACTGAAAAGCCTTCGTCATTATTTAATTTAATTCGTAAAACATCTAAAGAAAATCCAAATACAATAGTATCGGCTTATAAAGATAATGTGAGTTTTGTTAAAGGGCCAAAAGCCATGCAGTTTGCTCCAGAAACTCAAAATAAAGCAGATTTCTTTGAAACAAAAGAGATAGATACGGTTCTTTCTTTAAAAGCAGAAACACACAATTTCCCAACAACTGTTGAGCCTTTTAATGGTGCTGCAACTGGTGCTGGAGGAGAAATTAGAGATAGAATGGCTGGTGGACAAGGTTCTGTGCCAATGGCAGGAACAGCAGTTTACATGACTGCTTATTCTCGATTAGAAAAAGATAGTCCCGATAACCATCGGGATTGGGAAAACGGTATGGCAGAAAGAAACTGGTTGTACCAAACTCCGATGGATATTTTAATTAAAGCTTCTGATGGAGCTTCAGATTTTGGGAACAAATTCGGGCAACCACTAATTAATGGTTCTGTTTTAACTTTTGAACATACTGAAGACGGAAAGAAATTTGGCTTTGATAAAGTGATTATGCAAGCTGGAGGTATTGGTTATGGTAAACATCAAGATGCTTTAAAACATGTTCCTGAAAAAGGAGATAAAATTGTTGTTTTAGGTGGTGATAACTACCGAATTGGTATGGGAGGAAGTTCTGTTTCTTCAGTTGCAACTGGTGAGTTTAATAGTGCAATCGAATTAAATGCTATTCAGCGTTCTAATCCAGAAATGCAAAAGAGAGCATCTAACGCTGTTAGAGCTTTTGTTGAATCAACTAAAAATCCTATTGTTTCTATTCACGATCATGGAGCTGGTGGTCACTTAAACTGTTTATCAGAATTGGTAGAAGAAGTTGGTGGAACCATTAATTTAAGAAGCTTACCTGTTGGTGATCCTACTTTATCTGCTAAAGAAATTGTTGGTAACGAATCTCAAGAAAGAATGGGGTTAGTTATTAAAGAAGAAGATGTAGCGTTATTACAAGAAATTTGTGAAAGAGAAAGATCTCCAATGTATGTTGTTGGAGAAATAACAATGGATCACAACTTTAAATTTGAGGATGAAGAAACTGGAGAAAACCCTATAGATCTTCAAATTGAAGATATGTTTGGTAGTCCTCCAAAAACAGTAATTACTGACAATACTTTAAATACTAAGTTTGAAGGTATTGATTATAATAGCAATGAAATTGAAAGTTATATCAAACAAGTTTTACAGTTAGAGGCTGTTGCTTGTAAAGATTGGCTAACTAATAAAGTTGACAGATCTGTAACTGGTAAAATTGCCAAACAGCAAACTACTGGTGAAATTCAGTTGCCATTAAATAACTTAGGCGTTGTTGCAATCGATTTTAAAGGGGAAGCAGGAATTGCAACAGCTTTAGGTCATGCACCAGTTAATGCCTTAATAAATCCGAAACACGGTAGTAAAATGGCAATTGCCGAAGCGTTAACAAACATTGTTTGGGCTCCGTTTAAAGAAGGGTTAAAATCTGTTTCGTTAAGTGCAAACTGGATGTGGCCTTGTAAAAACGAAGGTGAAGATGCTCGTTTATATGATGCTGTAGAAGCAATTAGTGATTTTGCTTGCAACTTAGGAATTAACATACCAACCGGAAAGGATTCTCTTTCTATGGTTCAGAAATATAAAGATGATGCTGTTTATGCACCAGGTACGGTAATTATTTCTGCTTCGGGAGAAGTATCAGATGTAAAAAGAGTTGTTGAACCTACTTTAGCAATGGAAGAAAATTCTTCTTTAATTTTAGTTGATTTCTCTAAAGGGAAATTTGAGTTGGGAGGTTCTTCTTTTGCTCAGGTATTAAATAAAATTGGAGCTGTAAGTCCAACCGTTAATGATGATGATTATTTTGCAAAAGCATTTAATACAGTTCAAAAATTAATTAATGATGGACATGTTTTAGCTGGACATGATATTTCTTCGGGTGGTTTAATTACTACTTTATTAGAAATGAATTTTGCTAATTCTAAAGGAGGGTTAAACATTAACTTTGGATCTTTAGAAGAAAAAGATTTAACCAAAATTTTATTTAGCGAAATTGCTGCAGTTGTTATTCAAGTTAAAGATAGTAGTGCCGTTGTTTCTGAATTTGGTAAAAACGGAATTCATGCACACATTATTGGTACAACAACTAATGAGAGAACAATTAATATAAAACATCATGGTGCTGAATTGAATTTTGATATTGATGAGATGAGAGATGTTTGGTATAAAACTTCTTACTTATTAGATAAAAAACAATCAACAGAACAATTAGCTACAGAGCGATTTGAAACTTATAAAAACACCATTTTAGAATATAAATTTCCTGAGAATTTTACAGGGAAACTTTCTGATTATGCTGCTGAACACGGTAGAAAAAACAAAACTGGAGTTAAAGCTGCTATTATTAGAGAGAAAGGAGTAAATGGAGATAGAGAAATGGCTTACTCTTTATTTTTAGCAGGTTTTGATGTGAAAGATGTTCACATGACCGATTTAATTTCGGGTAGAGAAGATTTAAGTGATGTAAACATGATTATTTATGTTGGAGGTTTCTCTAATTCAGATGTTTTAGGTTCGGCTAAAGGTTGGGCAGGAGCATTCTTATACAATCCGAAAGCAAAACAAGCCTTAGATAATTTTTATGCAAGACCAGATACATTAAGTTTAGGAGTTTGTAACGGTTGTCAATTAATGATGGAGTTAGGTTTAATTGAATCTAAAGGAGAAACACAACCAATGCACCATAACGCTTCTGGTAAATTTGAATCAGGGTATTTAAATGTTGAGATTCCTGAAAACAACTCTGTAATGTTAAATACATTAGCAGGAAGTAAATTAGGTATTTGGGTAGCACACGGTGAAGGTCGTTTCTTGTTTGAAGGAGAAGAGTCTGATTACAATATTTCTATGAAATATTCAGGAAACCATTACCCAGCAAATCCAAATGCATCAGAATACGATACAGCAGGAATTTGTTCTAATGATGGCCGTCATTTAGCAATGATGCCTCACTTAGAGAGAATTATTTTCCCTTGGCAAGCAGCACATTATCCAGCAGATAAAAAACAAGATGAGGTAACTCCTTGGTTTGAAGCTTTTGTTAATGCAAGAAAATGGGTGGAGAAAGCTAAATAAACTTTCTTAACTAACTTTATTGTAATACTACTAAAAAATAGTATTTTTGCCGACCTTAATGCAGGCGTGGTGGAATTGGTAGACACGTTAGATTTAGGATCTAATGCCGCGAGGTGTGAGAGTTCGAGTCTCTCCGCCTGTACAAAGAAAAAGGTATAAGGGTTAACCTTGTACCTTTTTTTCATATTATAAAAAGTAACGTTATGAATATTACTAAACAAAAAGTAGATGATTTAAATGCAGTAATTAAAGTGCAATTAGATCAAGCCGATTATCAAGAAAACGTTGATAAGGTACTAAAGAATCACCGTAAAAACGCTAACATTCCTGGTTTCAGAAAAGGTCATGTTCCTATGGGAATGATTAAGAAGCAAGTTGGAGTAAGTGTAATGGTAGAAGAAATCAATAAGATTTTATCTGAATCATTACATAAGTTTATTACTGATGAAGATTTAAATCTTTTAGGAAATCCACTTCCTAGTTTAGATGAAAAACACTCTATTGATTGGACAACTCAAAAAGACTTTGAATTTACTTACGAAGTAGGTATTGCTCCAGAATTTGATGTTGATGTTTTATCTAAATTAAAGTTAGATTATTATTCTATTAAGGTTGCTGATAAAGATGTAGATAAATACATTTCTGATGTTGCTAAGCGTTACGGAAAAATGAGTAATCCAGATGCTGCTGAAGCTGATGATATGGTTTTCGGAAAGTTTGAAGAATTAGATGGAGAAGGAAATGTGAAAGAAGGTGGAATTAACCATTCTTCAGTTATCATTATAGAGGCTGTTACAGATAAAAAGGTTCAAAAAAGTTTAGTTGGTGCAAAAGCTAACGATACTTATGAAATTGATCCTAAAGTTGTTTCTGCTAATCCACAAGATCAAGCAGCTGCAATTGGAGTTGATGTTTCTCAATTAGATGCTATCATTTCTAAATTTAAATTTACTGTTGAAAAAATCAACAAAATTATTCCTGCAGAATTAGATCAAGAATTATTTGATAAAGTTTACGGTCCTGGAGCTGTTACAGATGTGGCTGCATTTAGAGCTAAAGTTTCTGAAGAATTAGGAAAAGGTTTATCTACAGATGCTGATAGAAAGTTGAAAGTAGATATCCAAGATGAATTAATTAAGAAGTTGAAGTTAAAATTACCAGATACTTTCTTAAAAAGATGGATTAAAGAATCTAACGAAAAGCCAATTACAACAGAGCAAATCGAAGAAGAATACGATAACTATTCTAAAGGTTTACAATGGCAATTAATTGAAAACAAATTAATTCAGAGTAATGATATTAAAGTTACTAATGAAGAAGTTGTTGAGCATACAAAAGGTTTATTAGCACAACAAATGGCAGGAATGGGATTGCCAGGAGGAACTAATGATGAGGAATTAACGGAAACTGCTAACAGAGTTTTACAAAACGAAGAAGAAGCAAGAAACTTATACATGATGATGTATGATATGAAGTTAACTGATCTTTACAAATCAACACTAAAGCTAAAAGAAAAAGAAGTCTCTTATGAAGACTTTGTAAAATTAGCTTACGATAAAAAATAAAAATTAAAGCCTCACTTTGTGGGGCTTTTTTTATTCCCCTCTAGAGAGGGGCAAGAAGTTCTTTGCAACTTGTTGCTTAGAAATTCTAGGGGTGTGTTTTTTTTCAGGTCGAGTTAATGATTCAATCTCCCTAGCTTAATACCAAATCTATACAATAGATTTCCCTCTTAATCTCAAATCTCCAAGAGGGAATAGCTTGTCAAAATAAAAAATTAACGAGTGTTCTTAAAAAATCTTAAAAACCAAAAAAGGAATAACAATAATGTTGTAAATTAGTCGTCTAAAATTTACGCTATAAATATAAAAGATATATGGATATGTTCGATAAAGATGAGTTCAGAAAATATGCTACCAAGCATCAAGGAATAAGTAGTACTTCTTACGATAAATACACCTCAATTTTAGGGAGTTACATTTCTCCTACAATTATTGAAGAGCGTCAAATGAATGTTGCTTCTATGGATGTGTTTTCTCGTTTAATGATGGATAGAATTATCTTTTTAGGAACAGGAATTAACGATCATGTTGCCAACATCATACAAGCACAATTGTTGTTTTTAGAGTCTGTAGATGCTAAAAAAGACATTCAAATATATTTAAACTCACCTGGAGGTGGAGTTTATGCAGGTTTAGGTATTTATGATACCATGCAATACATTGCGCCAGATGTAGCAACAATTTGTACAGGGATGGCAGCCTCTATGGGAGCGGTTTTATTGTGTGCTGGTGCAGATGGTAAAAGAACTGCTTTAAAGCATTCAAGAGTTATGATTCACCAACCATTAGGTGGGGCACAAGGACAAGCTTCTGATATGGAGATTACAGTAAATGAGATCAAAAAATTAAAGAAAGAACTTTACGATATTATTTCATCACATTCAGGAAAATCTTTTGAAGAAGTAGAAAAAGATAGTGATAGAGATTACTGGATGAGAGCTGCTGAAGCAAAAGAGTACGGAATGATTGATGAAGTTTTAATTAGAGAAAGAAAATAAGCCCACCCTAACCCTCCCAAAGGGAGGGGATTAGCTTTCACTTTATTTATAGAAAGTGTAAAGTCATAATTGTTGGCGGTACTGTTAAAAAAAATAATACAAAGTTTCTTCCCCCTTCGGGGGATTGAGGGGGCTTTCAAACAAGATAAATATGAGTTACATAGCACAAATTCACGCAAGACAAATTTTAGATTCAAGAGGTAACCCAACTGTTGAGGTTGATGTGGTTACCCAAAATGGTATTTTAGGAAGAGCAGCAGTTCCTTCTGGAGCTTCTACAGGTAAGTATGAGGCAGTAGAGTTAAGGGATAATGATCCTGGAATGTATATGGGTAAAGGTGTTCAGAAAGCAATTCAAAACATTAATACAACACTTAACGAAGAGTTAAATGGTGCTTATGTTATGGATCAAACATCTATTGATAACGCTATGTTGGCATTGGATGGTACGGCAAATAAATCTAATTTAGGTGCCAATGCTATCTTGGGAGTTTCTATGGCTGTTGCTAAAGCTGCAGCTGAAGAGTCTGGAATACCATTATTTAAATACATTGGCGGAGTAAATGCAAATGTATTGCCTATTCCGATGATGAATATTTTAAATGGTGGTTCTCATGCGGATAACAAAATTGATATCCAAGAATTTATGGTAATGCCTGTAGGGGCTTCTTCTTTTAGCGAAGGTTTAAGAATGGGAACTGAAGTTTTTCATCACTTAAAAGCAGTTTTAAAAGCCAAAGGTCACTCAACTAATGTTGGTGATGAAGGTGGTTTTGCTCCAAATTTAGGTTCTAATGAGGAAGCTATTGAAACGGTTTTAACAGCAATAGAAAAAGCAGGTTATAAACCTGGAGATGATATGCACATTGCTTTAGATGCAGCAAGTTCTGAGTTTTACAATGCAGAATCTAAAATGTATGAATTTGAATCTACAGGAGTTAAAAAATCTTCTTCTGATATGGTTTCTTATTGGAAAGATTGGACAAATAAATACCCCATTTTATCTATTGAAGATGGATTAGATGAAGATGATTGGAGCGGTTGGGCAGAATTAACTGCTGCAGTTGGAGATAAAGTACAGATAGTAGGAGATGATTTATTTGTAACAAATACAGAAAGATTGAAAAGAGGAATTGAAGAGAAATCTGCCAACTCTATTTTAGTAAAAGTAAATCAAATAGGATCTTTAACAGAAACTATTAATGCGGTTGATATGGCAAATAGAGCTTCATTTACATCGGTTATGAGTCATCGTTCTGGAGAAACAGAAGACAACACAATTGCTGATTTAGCAGTTGCACTAAATACGGGTCAAATTAAAACAGGTTCGGCTTCTCGTTCTGATAGAATGGCTAAGTACAATCAGTTGTTAAGAATTGAAGAAATGCTTGGAAATTCTGCAATTTATTTAGGAAGAGATTTTAAATTTTTGAAATAATACAGTTATCTGCTTGTCATCCTGAGCGGAGTCGAAGGATTGATTCAGGATTTAAACAAACTGAAAGCCTCTTCATTTTTGAAGAGGCTTTTTTATGTTGTATAAATTACTATTTTGTTAAATTTAAATCATTTAATTCTATTCATTTGGAAAATCGTGTTTTGTTGATTAAATTCGCAAGACTCTGAAAATTTCAGAGAGAATAACGTAAAAAAAGAGGTAGAAAAATGGCAGAAACAGCAAAATTAGAATTAGACGGAAAAGTGTATGAGTTCCCAGTAATTGAGGGTTCAGAAAATGAAAAAGCAATTGACATTAGTAAGTTAAGAGCTAGTACTGGATATATTACAATTGATCCAGGATTTAAAAATACAGGTTCTACAAAAAGTGGAATTACATTTTTAAATGGTGAGGAAGGAATTTTACGTTATAGAGGTTATCCGATAGAACAATTGGCTGAACAAGCTGAGTTTTTAGAGGTAGCTTATTTGCTTATTTATGGTGATTTGCCAACTGCAACTGAATATGCAGAATTTAAAAATGAAATTACTCAACATACTTTGGTGCATGAAGATATGAGATTGTTTTTTGAGGCTTACCCTGCTAAAGCTCACCCAATGGGTATTTTAGCTGCTTCATTAAGTACTATTTCTACATTTTATCCAGAGTCGCAAGATCCAAATAGAGGGCAATCTGCTGTTGATTTAACAATACATCGTTTAATGGCTAAGGTTCCAACATTGGCAGCTTGGGCATATAAAAATGCAATGCGTCATCCGGTGGTTTACCCAAATAACAATTTAGATTACTGTGAGAATTTCTTAAACATGATGTTCTCTATGCCAACAGATGATTATGATGTTGATCCAATGATTGCTAAAGCATTAAACAAACTATTAATCTTACATGCAGATCATGAGCAAAACTGTTCTACTGCAACAGTAAGAGTAGTAGGATCTTCTCATGCTAACTTATATACTTCTATTGCTGCAGGTGTTTCTGCACTTTGGGGACCTTTACACGGTGGTGCTAACCAAGCTGTAATTGAAATGTTAGAGCAAATTAAAGAAGATGGTGGTGATTTAGATAAATGGATTGCTAAAGCAAAAGATAAAGAAGATCCGTTTAGATTAATGGGATTCGGACATAGAGTTTATAAAAACTTTGATCCAAGAGCTACAATAATTAAAAAAGCTGCAGATGATGTATTAACTGCTTTAGGTGTTGATGATCCGGTTTTAGATATTGCTAAAAAATTAGAAAAAGTTGCTTTAGAAGATGAGTATTTCAAAGCAAGAGGTTTATATCCAAATGTTGATTTTTACTCAGGAATTATTTACAGAGCTTTAGGAATTCCAACAGAAATGTTTACCGTAATGTTTGCATTAGGAAGATTGCCAGGATGGATTTCTCAATGGAAAGAAATGATTGAAGATGGTGCTCCAATTGGAAGACCAAGACAAGTTTATACTGGTGCTACCAACAGAGATTTTGTTGATATTGCAAACAGATAAGAACTGAAAATTTATATTTAGAGTCCCGATAATTTTTATCGGGACTTTTTTTTGCTCCCCTCTTGAGAGGGGCAAGAAGTTCTTTGCAACTTGTTGCTTAGAAATTCTAGGGGTGTGTTATGCGTTAAGGGTAGTAGCGGCATCCTTTTTTTTGATAAAAAATCCTCAAAGGTTTATATTGATTATCAATATAAACCTTTGAGGATTACAGCAGGTAAAAAAAGATATAGCGAATAACCTGTTAAAACGCCCAAATAAAAAAATAAACCATTCATGTAAATTTTATGGCTAAGAAAAGTGAATAACTTACATTTGTTTTATGGATTTATTGCATGTAAAAAGAGTTTACAAAAGTTATGCGGAGCACAAGGCATTGCATAACCTTTCGCTTCATGTTAAGGAACAGAGTATTTTTGGATTGCTTGGGCCTAATGGAGCTGGAAAAACAACTTTAATTAGAATTATTAATCAGATTACGGGACCTGATAAAGGCGAAATTATTTTTCAGAAAGAAAAATTAGCACCTAAACATATTGCTCAGATTGGTTATTTGCCCGAAGAGAGAGGTTTATATAAAAAAATGAAAGTTGGCGAGCAGGCCTTGTATTTAGCCCAATTAAAAGGGATGAATAAGACTGAAGCAAAACAAAAGCTAAAGCACTGGTTTGAGAAGTTTGAGATTGATGGTTGGTGGGATAAAAAAATTGAAGAGCTTTCTAAAGGAATGGCTCAAAAAGTACAATTTATAACCACTGTTTTACACGAACCTAAATTGTTAATTTTAGATGAGCCTTTCTCAGGTTTTGACCCGATAAATACCAATTTAATTAAAAAAGAAATTTTAGAGTTGAGAGAAAAAGGTTCTACCATTATTTTTTCTACTCACAACATGGAATCGGTTGAGGAAATTTGTGATGATATTGCGTTGATTAATAAATCGAAAAAAATTTTAGAAGGAAAAGTTACTGAGGTAAAAGAAGCTTATAAAGCTAATGTGTTTGAAATTGTTTTTGTTGGGAATATGATTGCTTTTTCTAACGCTTTATGGACTGCCTTTGAAATTTTAGAGAAAAAACAAGTTGACAATAGAATACATGTAAAGATTAGGGCAAATAAATCGAGCGATGTGAATGAATTGTTACAAATTATAGTAAGTCAGGTGCAGGTACTTTCTGTGCATGAAATTACTCCAAGTATGAATGATATTTTCATACAAAAAGTACAAGAAGTTATGCCTGAAACATTAGAAGAAGAAAAGGAGGTTGGTGTTGAATAAAATAAAACTAATAATAGCAAGAGAATATTTAACAAGGGTTAAAAAGAAGTCTTTTATTATAATGACTTTTTTAGGGCCAATTTTAATGGCTGGTTTAATGTTGGTTCCGATATGGCTGGCTTTAAAAGATAAAGACATTCAATTAATAGAGGTTATTGATGAAACGGGTAAGTTTATTAATCAATTTGAAAATACAAAAACCTTACTTTTTGAACATCAATTTAAAAATATAGAAGAAGCTAAGGCAGAGTTTTACGATACAAAATATACTTCTATTTTGCATATTACCAGTGTAGAGCAAAGTTCTGATGTAAAGATGTATTACAAGAAACAGCCTGGAATTACTACTGTTCAGAAAATAAAAAATACGATAGAAAAAGGGATTAGAAATATTGATTTAGAGAATAAATATAAGATTACAAAATCTCAAATTGAGGCAAGCGAACCAAATGTTGAAATAGAATCAATTTCGTTGGATATGGAGGGTGCTGAAGAATCTAAAGATGTTGGAATAAGTACCGCTTTAGGTTTGGGAGGAGCAATAATGATTTACTTTTTTATCTTTATGTATGGTATCCAAATTATGCGTGGAGTAATTGAAGAGAAAACCAGTAGAATTGTAGAAATTATAATTTCTTCGGTTAAGCCTTTTCAGTTAATGTTAGGTAAGATTATTGGAATTGCCTTGGTAGGTTTAACACAATTTTTAAGTTGGATTATTCTTTCAACCATTCTTTATTCTTTGATTTCTGTATTTTTTATGGGAGGAGATATTGAGGCGATGTCTCAGGGTCAAGATGCTTTGAATAACCCAGAAGTGCAAGAAGCCATTAAATCAGTAGGAGTGAAAAGTGATGACCCTTCGGCAATTATTGATGGAATTTTAGCTGAAATTCCGATAGTTAAATTATTACTATCATTTTTATTTTACTTTTTAGGAGGTTATTTGTTGTATGGGGCTTTATTGGCAGCAGTTGGTTCGGCAGTTGATAGTGAGGCAGATTCGCAACAATTTATGATGCCGATTACAATTCCATTAATATTTTCGTTTGTGGTGGCTCAAACTGTTATGGATAATCCTGATGGTCCAATGGCATTTTGGTTGTCAATGTTTCCGTTAACTTCTCCAATTATTATGATGGTAAGAATACCCTTTGGTGTTGAAGTTTGGGAGTTAATATTGTCAATGATTTTATTGATTTTAGGATTTTTAGGAGCTACTTGGGTGGCAGCAAAAATTTACAGAACAGGAATATTAATGTACGGTAAAAAAGTAACCTATAAAGAGCTGTGGAAATGGCTTTTTTATAAAGGATAATTTGGATTGATTATTGAATAATGATTATTTATTAATTTAGAATCTCACAACCCATTACTCACCACTCAAAACACAATAAAGAATGGCAAACATATTAATTATAGACGATGAAAAACCAATTAGAAATACACTAAAAGAAATTTTAGAGTACGAAAAATTTAAGGTGGATGAGGCTGAAGATGGACAGGCTGGTTTAGAAAAAATTAAAGCTGGTAAGTACGATTTAATTATGTGCGATATTAAAATGCCAAAAATGGATGGTATTGA
>JBMYXB010000064.1:0-13071 GCA_049608005.1 Vicingaceae bacterium | reverse complement strand
GAATTTTTCTCTTCAAATCCTTTTACAATTTCATCTAACGATTTTCCCTGTAAAGCAATAGAAGCTTTTGCACTTTCTACAAAAGGATGATCTGGGTAATTATCAATAAACTCTTGGTATGTTTCTTTTGCCAATTCATCTTCATGCAACATATCTCCAATAATCATTGCCTTGTAAAATAAAGAAATACCTGCTTTTTCATGATCTGGTTTGCGTTCTCTTAAGCTATTAAAATGTGCAATAGCCACATGGGGTTTATTTAAGGCTTTTGCTAGTTCACCCGCTTTAAATTCGTAATCTAATGATGTTTCTTCAAAACTATGGTGTTTAATATAATCTTCATAAGCTGCTAATAATTCGTTAGCAGATTTAGCATTAAAGTTTAAACTATCAGAAAATAAAATTGCGGTGTGTTTATCAATTTCAGCAACACGCTCTTCTTGTGTGTCAATTTCGTTTTCAACTACAGGAGCCTTTTCAATTTTAATGTCAGGATCTCCTGAACAGCTTGCTAGTATTAAACTAGGAATAAAAATGTATAGTAATTTTTTCATAATAAATTTAGTGTTTTGCTTTAACTAAAGGAAATTTCATGCGGTAACCAACCTGAACATTTCCTTTGGCAATATCGTTTAATTTTCCTTTAATTAACCTCTTTTTTAGAGGGTTTATATGATCGGTAAATAAGGTAGCTTCAATGTGATCATATTCGTGCTGAACGACACGTGCAGCCAAACCATCTAAAGTTTCTTCAATTAACTCAAACTTTTCGTTGTAATATTCTATCACAACATTAGGTTTACGACTAACATCTTCTCGTATTCCAGGAATACTTAAACATCCTTCTTCAAATTTCCATTCTTTACCAGTTTCTTCAACAATAATAGGATTGATGTAAACTCTTTTAAAATCAGCAAGTTCAGGATATTCACCATCTTCATTAAAGCCAGAAGCATCTACAATAAAAAGGCGAATTGCTTTACCAATTTGAGGAGCAGCCAAACCAACACCTTTTGCTGCATACATGGTTTCAAACATGTCTTCAATTAGAATGTTTAAATCTGGATAGTCTTTTTCTATCTCTTCAGTTTCTTTTCTTAAAACGGGATCTCCGTATGCTACAATAGGTAAAATCATAAAGCAAAATTAATATTATTTTTGCACACTTGTAACCGATTAATCTTGAGTTTTATTATGGAAAAAGTATTTTATGTTTTAAGTGTTGTTTTATTAATAAGTTGTGGAGAAACAGAATTAAAAAAACAAAAAATAGTGGTGGATGGTTTTGCTCAAGGAACCACTTATAACGTTACTTATGTTAGTAATGATGGAGTAAATCACCAAAGAGCTATTGATTCTATGTTAATTGAAATTGATAATTCGTTATCTACTTATCAGAAAAAATCGTTGATCTCAAAATTTAATCAATCGGATTCTTTAGGAAAAACAGATGAGCTGTTTAAAGCAGTATTTGATATTTCTAAGGATGTTTATCAAAAAACAGACGGATTATTTGATCCTACAATAGCACCAATAGTAAATGCTTGGGGTTTTGGTTTTGAAAATTTACATGCTACCGATAGTACTGATATTGATAGTTTATTAACTTATGTAGATTTTACAAAAATTAGCCTTAACGAAAATCAAATTATAAAAAACAATAAAAATATGATGTTGGATTTTAATGCTGTAGCTCAAGGTTATTCTGTAGATGTTTTAGCACAATTATTAGAGCAAAAAGGCATTAATAATTACTTGGTAGAAGTAGGGGGAGAACTGAAAGCTAAAGGTTTAAATATTAATGATACCTTGTGGCGAGTAGGTATTGACAAACCTTTACCAGATTTACAAGAAAGAGAAATTGAAGCTATAGTTAATTTAGATAACAAAGCATTGGCAACATCTGGTAATTATCGTAAATTTTATGAAAAAAATGGGATGAAGTTCTCTCATACTATAAACCCTAAAACAGGTTACCCAGTAGAGCATAACTTGCTAAGTGCAACAGTTATAACCGGTAATTGTGGTTATGCAGATGCTTATGCAACTGCATTTATGGTGATGGGATTACAAGATTCTAAAGATTTTTTATCTGCTCATAAAGAGCTTGATGCTTTATTGATTTATAGTGATGAAAAAGGTGATTTACAGACCTTTGTAACCGAAGGTTTAAATAAGTTTATAGAGCTTAATCCTAACAATAATTAGATGTAATTATTAAAATAGTCGTTCAACTTGTTTATTAAATAATTAATCGGAAGATTTGTGTAACATTAACAAATCATAACTTAAAAGAAAGGAAGATGGAAGGAACAGAAAACAATAATCAGGATGAAAACAGAAGAGATGAGGTTTATTCTAAAGCAGTTAGAGCTGGAAAAAGAACTTACTTTTTTGATGTAAAGGCGACTCGTGCAGAAGATTATTATTTAACGATTACTGAGAGCAAAAGAAGATTTAATAATGACAATCAAAAATTTTATTTTGAAAAGCACAAATTGTTTTTATATAAAGAAGATTTTGAAAAATTTTCTGATGGGTTAGTGGATGCTATTGACAAAATTAAAGCGTTAAAAGCTGAACAAGGAGAGGAAATAGTAGAGAAAGTTGCAACAGAATTTTCTGATGTAAATTTTGATGATTTGGGTGGAGATAAAGCGGAGTAAATAGGTTACATATTTTATTAAGCCTCATTTTTTTTAAAAAAATGAGGCTTTTTTTTGCGTTATTTTTTGAGAAGGTTAAAAACCAGATTTTTGCATAAATAACCTTACTTTTTCGTATTCGGGCGAATACTTTCTATAAAATTCTAATTTTTTATCGTACAGTTCTTCATTATTTATATTGTTTACAAAAAATGATTTTAAATTTTTAGTAGTAACAGTATCTTCTTTAAAGTTATTACTCATAAAACTTGCGTTTATAAATTGAACATAAATTTCATTTTTACTAGTCCAATCATACTTGCAATAACGATATTTACCATCCTTACTTTCAACATTAAAAATTGTTGATTCACCAGCTTTGTATCCAAAAATTCGATATTTATTACCTGCTTCAAATTTGTTGTTTTTTCCAAAGGTTTTATGTAAAATAAGTAATACTCCTTTTTTTAATTTAGAAATTGAAAGTTCTTGTTTGCTGCCATCTTCATTAAAAGAAACCCACTCACCCAATAGTTTTTTGTCGGTTTTAACAGCTTCATCATAAGTGCTTATTGGCACATCGCTTTCGTAAGGACAAGCCATCAGCGTTAAGCTAATTGCCAAAAAGGTTACCTGTAAAAGTTTTTTCATCTTTAATTAATTTTGTTACCTGGTTTAACAACCTTAACCCATTTGCCGGGTTTTCGAGCGTTAATTTTATTATCATACATTGCTTCGCA
This sequence comes from Vicingaceae bacterium, assembly GCA_049608005.1. Classification (GTDB taxonomy): domain Bacteria; phylum Bacteroidota; class Bacteroidia; order Flavobacteriales_E; family Vicingaceae. Next base: position 9,686 of record JBMYXB010000064.1, on the reverse strand, counting down.
ACTTACAGTAGGTAAATAAAAGTTACCTAAGTATGCAGCATTTAGTAAGATACGAAATGTTTTTGTTTTATTTTTTCTCAAATCAAAGTAACTATAAACCCTATCATCTCTAATGTTTTGATAGCTAGGTATGTCGGCAGCATGTGTGCTTGTAAACCCATCCATTCTTGTATTATGAATTTCCCACCCTGAAGGAAAAATTTGTGTTAACGCCATTTCTTTGTAATGTCCTAAAATACCAGGGTTGGTAACCTTTACTTCGGCAATAAAATCTGTTCCTTGATCTAATTCGGTAACATCAATTTCAGTTCCTTTCATGTTTAAATAACGGATATTCATTTTTAAGTTGTTAGAAGCCGAAGTTTGATCTCCTGTTTCTGGAATACCAGTTAAGGTAACTCTAGCGTAAATAATTCCTTTTCCTTTGTTTTGAACAGTAACTTTTCCACCAGTTTTCCCTTTTAATTTCATGTCAATTTGAGCTACTGCTTTTTGAGTACTTGCTTTAATATTACCTTTACCAATATTGTAATTAAAGTTTAAGGATTTAGAGCTAGCATCATCGCCAGCAAATTTTGACATAGCAATTAAACAATACGCTGTAGATTGTGTGCTCATCCAACGATTACTGCTTAAAGCTCCAGAAATCTCTTTCATTAATGATACTGCTTTTGATTGCTCCTTCATTAAACTCATGGTTTCTAAAATCATAGCTCTATCTCTATCGCCAGACCCATAACTGTAAGATAATTCTGAATAATTATTTACTGAAGTACTTATGTTATTTACTAAGTTTTTAGCAACTTCTGGCTGTCCTGCCAACACATAAGCAGCAGCTAATCTCCATTTGGTTTGAGCAGAAATATCTACTTTTTCTCTTAATCTATTCATAGCTCCTAGTTGTGGCTTTTGTGCTAAAGCCAAAGTGTAAAGTCGGTAAGCCTGTACTAAATCTTGGCTTTTATAATAGTACTTATTTCGCTTAGATTTTGGCGACCAGTTTCGAGCAGTTTTTCGCTGATATTTAATCCAATTGTTTTTAAAACCAATGGGTAGTTTATAACCTTTCTTTTCTGCCTCTAACATAAAATGCCCAGCATAGCTTGTTCCCCAATTATTACTTTCGTTAGAGTTTGGCCAATAGCCTAAACCTCCACTAGCTTGCTGAAAGGTTTTTAAACGTTTTATAGCACCCTTAATATTGGTGCTAATTTTTACCTTCATTTTATCATCCACTTCCATTACATTACTTAAAAACAATTGCGGAAACGCCCCAGATGTTGTTTGTTCAACACATCCGTGAGGGTATTGTAATAAATACTTTAATCTTCGTCCAAAATCTATAGGAGGTATGTTAGATATTTCTAAAGTTCCTTTGTTGGTGCCCGACATGCCAATAGGAGAATAATCTTCGCTCCAAGTCTGTCCTTCTGCTATTACAGCATCAAAATAATCTACTACTGGTGGGTTAGGATTGCGTACATCTACTTCAATATCATATTGGGCTTTTTCTTTCCCACTTTTTACAATTACGCTTATTTTTCCTATGCCTAATTGCTTGGCAACCTCTAAATCAAAATTGACTACTTGATCACCAATTTCATTAAAAGTGATGGTCTTTTTTGCAGCTCCTTTAAAGTATTTATTTGCTTTTATTTCTACAGAAACATTTTTAACATGTTTTTCCATTGCAAATACAGTTACGGGCAATTTAACAGCTTCTCCAGGACCAACAACTCTTGGTAAAGTTGCCAGTACCATTAATGGTTTTCTTACGGGAGTTGATTTTTCGGTAAATCCGTAAGCTTCTTCTTGCCCAGCAATAACCATTGTTCTTACAGCACCAACATAGCGTGGCATTTGTATTTTATGAGATTGATTATCGTTGCTTCCTAATTCAAACGGACCAATAAATTTAACCATGGGTTTAAAACGGTTGGCTTTATTTCCTTTGGCTCCAACATTTTCTCCATCACCACCAATAGATAACATTTGAGCAATTTTTCCGCCATAAGCTCCCATAACAAAATCATACATATCCCAAGTTTTTACACCTAAAGCTTCTCTAGCATAAAAGCTTTTCCATGGGTTAGGAGTTTTAAAACGGGTTAAATCTAATAAGCCTTCATCAACAATTGCAATGGTGTAAGTCATAGGTTTACCATTTTGCTCTTTTACGCTTAATGTAAATTCTTCTTCTGGTGCTAAAACTTTTGGCATGGTTAAAACGGGTTTAACTTTAGTATTTGGATCTTCTACCATTATAGGAATAACACCATATAAGCGAATAGGTAAATCGTTAGCGGTATGTTGGTGAGGTTGTACCAATGTTATAGAAACATAAACATTTGGTGTCATTTCTTCTGTTACTTTAAAGTTAAAATTGGTTTCATTGGCTTCAGTTTCTACCCAATAAGCATCAATTACTTTAGATCCAGATTCTATGCTTACTAAAGCTCTACCACCTTTAGCTGAAGGAAAATTTACTTTTACATTTTCTCCAACATTGTATTTTTTCTTATCAGAACTAAAAGAAAGCATAGCTTGCCCACCAGGGTTTTCTCTTTGAGCACGACCAGCCCAACCAGGCCAATCTAAATAAACTGTTTTTCCTGTGGCATGTCCGCTATAAGGATCGTAAACACGCACTAAATATCTTCCCCATTCAGGGTAATCTACTCTAAAGGTAAATTTACCCGAACCATTTTTAGTGTTTAATGTTTTTTTGATGATAGGGTTGTGGTAAGAACTACTTACGTAAGATGCTAAATTATCAACACCAGTACTCCACCACCAACGCCATTCTACTTTATAAATTTCTACTTCTAATCCACTTCTAGAAACGGGTTTTCCATCCTCATCAACAGTAACAACTTCAACTATTTGAGCAGTGTCTGTTAATAGCATTCCTCTGGCTTTATCTCCTTTAGGCATTTTAATTCCAACATAATAACTGTAAGGAGAGTAGGGCATAGAAAAACGATCGATACTAAAATCGCCACTTTCTTCAAATACTCTAGCTACAAAATTAGCTTTAAGCATTCCTGGAGCTTCGTCAGAAACATTTAGATTTACTTTTACAGGAGCATTCCCTTCATTATCAATTTTACGATCAAAAACAGTTATTTCTTCAGATTCAAATTTTCTTGCAGGATCATCAAATTCAAAATCGGGGTATCTTTTAAAGGTAGTTTTAGATTGAAATAGCGTAGTGGTAATGTTTGCTTTTAGGTTCCTGGCTTTAGCACCATGCAACCATTTTACATTTAGGTTACCCGAAATATTACTGTTTGCTATGGTTAATTTTTCTACACCAAAATCTAAATTAATTTTTAACCGATTGGGTTTTATGGTTTCTATTTTTAAGGTTTTACGAAAAACAGCTCCACCTACTTTAATTTTAGCAGCCCAATTTCCTGTAGGAGCATCGGCCTCTGTTTTGGTAGAAAAGTTGTAAAAACCATTTAAGCCATTTGTTTTAATCATTTTGGTAACTAATTGCCCTTGTGGGTTTATTAGCTCAAAAGAAACAGGGTGGTTTTTAGGTAGTAATTTGTCTTGATCTTCTAAAATAAACATAACATAAAGAGAATCTCCAGGTCTCCAAACCCCACGCTCACCATAAATAAATCCTTTTATTCCTTTTTGAATAACCTCTCCTTGTACATCAAATTTACTTAAGGATAAAGACGAACCATCATCTAACCTTAAATAGCCTTTTTGCTTGCCTTGTTTAGCAACTAACAAAAATGGTTTTTTATCCATATTTAGCTGAGCTAAACCTTCGTTATTAGTTTGTACAGTATTTAATAATTGGTTTTGATAATTATAAACTTCTATGGTTACACCAGATAGTGGGGCTGTTGTTTTAAGATCTGTAACTGCAAAATGCATTTGCTTATTATTTCCTGATTTAGCAATAATTCCTAAATCAGAAGCTAAAATATTTCTGCTTACTGTTCTTCTATTTCCATAATAAGATTGAGTACAAGGATCATCTTTATCTTTGTAATTGTAGCCATAGTCATCATAATAATAGTAGTTATCCGAATAATCATCGTAATAATCCCAATTACTTTGTTCTACTTCTTCATTCTCATCCCAATTGTCTTCAATGCTTTCCATTTCGGCAGCATTGGCATCATCACTATCGCAAGGATAAAGAGAGAACGATTTTTTAAAACTTAATTCTACTTTGTAAATAGCACCAGGTTCGGCATTAATAATTTTTACAAGGTCTAACGAAAAAGAATTCCATTTACCAAAATCTATTGGTGTTTTAGATTGTAACTGAACCGTTTCTTTATGAACTAAACGCCCAACACGCTTTAACTGTCGGTTTCCATCTAATTGGTTAACTTGTAAAAATTGGGCAACATTATCTTCAAAAATTTGAATGATACGTACATTAATGGCTTTTAAGTTTACAGCTTCAAAAGGAAAAGTTAAGCCATTTGTGCTGGGTAAAATAACCCCTTTACCAATTAAACGAACTGCTGGTTTTATGTCTTCAAATACTACATCAATATCAGAACCTTTTTCCATTTTGTAATTTAAAATGTTTTTAATTCCGGCCTCAATACTTAATGTTTTTAAGCCTGTTTGACGTACTGGAGGGTAAACCTTAACTTGATTGTTTTCAATTATATACCTTAAAGTATTGCTTTCTTTTAAACGAATTAAGCCTCTTAAATTTTGAGTTTCATTTAATGGGTCAGAAAATTCTAATAAAATATGTTGCTCTGGTTGTTGTACAACTTCTACATTCATAATTTTAAAATCACTTAAAGAGGGTATTTCTACTGTTTCTTCTCCTTTAGAATTATCAATGCCAATTACATCGCCATTCCAATGGATTAAAACTTCTTCTTGTTCTTCTTTTCTAATCACTTCTTCAATTATAAAATGGTGGCTTTTTCTGTCTGATTGATGCTCCCAAGTAATTGCAAGTTCTTTATCATCTTGAGATGCAGTGATTACTTTTTCAATTTCTTTTTCATCAATAACATCAGCTGTTACAATTGTTCCTGGTAGTTGGTTTCTTTTAAGCACTGTTTTTTCATACGTTTTGTAAGTAGAAACAGCTACAGAAAAAGCTTGTTCTATAGTTTGAAATTGAAACTGAAATGTTTCTAAATCGTTGGGTAAACCATTTAATAATTTATCTAATTCTAATTCGCCTATAAAGGTTGTACCAGATGGCATATTATTTTCAGGATGAAATTCTATTGTTCTTTCATCTACCCAAAATGCTTCTCCATCAATATTAGGAGAAAAATCAAACAGGCTTTGATCAATAGCTTCTCCATTGTCATTAAAATGAGCATTGTTTTCCATTAATCGAATACGAATAACTGACTCGTTAGAAATAACGCCTGAAGTAAAAGCAGAAATATATTCTCCAAAAGCAGCATTAACTGCTATTATTTTTTCGGTATCATTTCCACATCTAGTAAATGCAAAAAGCAACATTAAAATTGTAATTCCTTTTTTAAAAAAAGTAGATAAATTGGTAGGCATATTTTTTTGGATTTAGAAAGAATTAAAAATATGCAATAAATTAAGGCAAAAGAAAAAGGGGAGGATTTTGTGAATAAAAAAAAGTCCTTCAAAATATGAAGGACTTTTAGCTTAGTATTTTTTCTACTTCTTATTTTTTAATAATTTTTTTACTAATTATAGTGTTGTCAGTTTGAATTAACATGGTATAAAAACCGCTAGCAACATTTTCTATATTAATTTGAGTGTTGGTGTTGGTTGGTTTAGTGTTAAAAACTGTTCTTCCTAAATTATCCATAACTCTAACATTATTTACTACCTTAAAATTAGGTAGAATTAAAGTTACATTATTTTGAGTAGGATTAGGGTAAAGTTGAATGTTATCTATTTCAAGTTCATCAATACCAACAGTACAAATATAGGGTGGAAGGGTATAACCTGTAGTTGTAAACTCATTGGTGAATACATCAATATCAGCACAGCTATAATTCATATCTATAGCAGCTTGTCTAACAGCAATTGCAGCATCTTGTTGATTACTAAAGCTACCAGTCATAGCTAAACCTTCTAAAAAGGCTTTATCGGTTTTTGTTCTTCCTATTTGATCGTAAACACGCATTAAAGTAGTTGCCCAAATCTGACCACTAGCATGAATTCCACCACCTAAACCTCCAGGGTAAACATTAGAGTAGTTAGTAATTCTTCCATTCCAACAAGCATTGTGTCCATCCCAGTTAAACATCCATTGGTATTCTGCATCAGCAGAAGTCCATTGGTTTAAGGCTCTACTGTAAGATTGTGCCCAATAATCGCCACTTCCTTCCCCTAAACCTTCAGAAGGTGAAGAGCTTCCACCAGTTAACCAATCATGTAATCCATGTCCTAATTCATGTATTACAACATCAGCATCTTCAGCATCATCAACACAACCTTCTCCAAAAGCTAAGTTTCCAGAACCACCAGAGTAGTGTGAATTATCAGCACCACCTAATCCATGTGGATCATAACGTACACCCCCAGAATATTGATAAGGTGTAAGTGGTATTCCTAAAGTTACATTAATGTATCGCATACTATTATCAATGTGGTAATAACAGTTAACAGCTTCAAACTCATCATCATTACGGTTGTAATTAAACGTGCTTGTGTTTTGTGTGTATAAACCATTAAAAGGAGATTCATGATCTACAATTTCTGCATAAGGCCCTTTTAAGGTAAATACTCCAGCAGTTTCATCTATATCTAAAAGCGTAACCGAAGCCATTGCGGCATCTAATTGAGCATTTGCAGCATCATTATTATCAGTGTAGTTTCCTCCATAACTTACCCCAGCAGCAGAAAGCGGATCAGATAAAAACACATTTCCGATACCGTTTACAGGAGTTTTTTTATGCTCATTATCAGTGTGTTGATAATAAAAAGATTTATCCTCAGCATGAATAACATTTCCGTTGTTAGCGTTAACTAACACTTCCCAACTACCAATTGGTGTTTCTGCTTCTATTACAATTTTATAAATTAATTGAGTTCCTTCGGTGGTATTATAAACAGATAAATCGTTTGATGTAAATGAAATTTTTCCTGAAGCTTTAATGTTGTTATTGGCAATTTGATATGCTTGACTTTTAGAAAGGGCAGGGGTAGTATTGATGTTTTCTACTGTTGGATCAAAATTATTATCAACGTAAGTTACCATATTTGATGGAGAAATATGAACATTAACTAACGATTTATAGACAGGAACTCCATTTAATTTTTGCTGAAAACGAACATTATGGCCAGATAAACTACTTCTTTTAAAGGCCACCTCTAAATCGGATATTTTTTCAATACCAAGCAACGCTTTATTATTTGTAAGCCAATAAAGCGCTTTTTCTGTAGGTGTATTGCCAATTACGTTATCATGTAAATTAGTAAATAAAAGAGGCGTGTTTGTTTTTTCGCTCATTTTCACGCCATTAGCGTAATAGTAGCTATTTTTAATCTGATGTTCTTTTGTATGTCCTGTTTTATTTTGAGCAAAAGAAACTGTAGTGGCAGCAATAAGTATAGTTGATAACGATATTTTATAATTCATAATGTAAGTGCTTGTATAAACCTCTAAGTTAGAATTTTTTTTAGAGAAAATGACATCAAATCTTTGTAAAGGGAATAGATTTAATACTTTTGAGCAAAACACGACATTTTGAATTTTGAAGATATAAGACCATATAATGATGATGAATTTCATCAAATTGTTACAGAACTATTTGAAATAGAGCCGTTAATGGTAACTGTTGATAATTATTTTAATGATATTCCTTTACTGAGAGTAAAGGAAATGATTTTAGCTTATGGAACCATTCAAGAGTTTCAGAGTAAAATGGTTTGCGAATTTATTAACAGGATTATTCAACGATCGGTAAATAATTTTAGTTATGATGGGGTTTTAAATTTAGATAAAGAAGAATCTTATTTACTATTATCAAACCATAGAGATATTGTTTTAGATTCTGCTTTAATTAACTATTGTTTAAACGATAGAAAATACAATACCAGCGAAATTGCAATTGGAAGTAACTTATTATCAGAAGATTGGATAAAAAAATTGGTTAGAATTAACAAGAGTTTTATTGTTAAACGAAACATTCCGAAAGAGGAAATGTTGCCTTCTTCACAAAATTTATCTGCATATATCAATCATACGCTAAAAGATAAAAAGCAATCGGTTTGGATTGCACAAAGAGAAGGTAGAGCAAAGGATGGTTTTGATAAAACTAACCCTGGTTTGCTAAAAATGTTTGGTATGGCTGCCAAAGATAACTTGTTAGATCATTTAATTAGCTTAAACATTACACCTGTAAGTTTAGCTTATGAGTTAGATCCTTGTGATGTTTTTAAAGTGCCCGAATTATTAAAAACTACAGTTGGTGAAGCTTATGTAAAAGCAAAAGGTGAGGATGAAATGAATATGCTTTTTGGAATGAAAGGGGATAAAGGAAATGTGCATGTTCAGTTTGGAACACCAATAAACGATAAAATAAAAAAACTTTCTGATATTAAAAACAGAAACCAATTGTTAAAAGCTATTGGAGCCATTATTGATAAAGAAATTTATCAGAATTATCATTTATGGAACTCTAATTATGTGGCTTACGATTTATTACATTCTACTGCAAAATACGTAGATAAATATGATGCAAACGGAAAAGAAAAATTCCAAGATTACATGAGCGAAAAGCTAAAAGATTTTGAGGGGAATAAAGCTGCGCAAGAAATCTTTTTAAAAATGTACGCTAATCCAACTATAAACGCTGAAGCAACAAAGTAGGGTTTAGGAAATATTTACTTCCCTAAACCTGGCATCATACCCATTGCGGCATGGCTCATTTCACTTTTTTCAACTCTTTCAGCTTGTTCTAAAGCTCTGTTAGCAGCAGTTAAAATTAAATCGGCAATTTCTTCTTTACTTGCTGTGGCAAAAAAATCTTGGTTAATCTCAATGCTGTTAAGCATTCTGTTTCCGTTAGCTACCACCTTAATGTTTCCATTTTCTGCTTCGCCCATTACGGTAATGTTGTTTAATTTGCTTTGAGTCTCTTGCATCTGACCCTGCATCTTTTCCATCATTTTTTTGTTTAACATGTTTCCGAACATCTTATTTAAATTTTTTATTGATTATTAATTTACTGCCAACTATCCAAATTACTAATGATGATGCTGCAGCAATTTTCATTGCAATGTGTTCTTTGCCAAAAATAGAATAGGTAATGACAAGAATTACCACCAAAACGGCAAATAGTATAAGTTTAAATTTATCTTTTTGTAACACGGTTTTTCTTTTTATGAAGTGCGAAATTAAGAAAGTGTTTTATTAATCTTCAAAAATTTCTGCCCTAAGCGGTTTTAACGCATCTCGTACTAAAACAGCATCTTTTTCTAAAACTATAATATAAGCCATCCACATTAAATGATTCATGTATTCAGTACCTCCAATAGCACACGTTAGTTTTTCTCTTTCGCCAAACTCTTCCAAATGTATTTGATGGTGTTTTGCTGTTTTTTCAGCATCAGGGCCACTAAATTCCCATATAATTTTAATTTTTCTATCCATGTTTCTTATTTAAATGATTTGCCAAATGTACACCCATACTAAAACAACTTTGCAGTAAATAACCTCCTGTTGGCGCATCATAATCTAACATTTC
>JBMYXB010000063.1:0-13103 GCA_049608005.1 Vicingaceae bacterium | reverse complement strand
GATGAGGTAGTCAAAAAATGTGATGCTTCAGTTCATATTCCGATGATAGGAAATAGCTTTTCTATGAATGTTGTGCAGGCTGCTTCAGTTACTTTGTATGAGGTAGTAAGGCAGTTAATCTTAACTGAAAAGAATCTTAACTAAGAATAAAAATCTGATTTTACTTTGCTTTAATTTTTTCTTCAATTTTGGTGGTGGAATAGCCTTCAACAAATTGAACCACTTTTACTTCTCCTCTATTATTTTTCACTATACCAGAACCTACAATGTATTTTTTATCTGTAGCATCTGTGCAGTTGGGGTCGTAATCACCCCCCTTAATTAACACGTTGGGTTTAATTGTAGAAATAATATCTAGTGGTGTATCAGCATCAAAAATAACAACAGCATCAACAAATTCTAACGCAGCAATAATTAATGCTCTTGAGGCCTCATCTTGTAAGGGTCTGCTGTCTCCTTTTCCTAATCGTTTTACAGAGGCATCGGCATTAACAGCAACAATTAGCTTGTCTCCAAAATCGGCTGTTTGTGCTAAATATTCAATATGTCCTCTATGTAAAAGGTCAAAAACACCGTTGGTAAATACTATTTTTTGATGGCTTTCTTTCCAAGATTTAAGAACAACTAATAGTTCCTTTTGAGTAATCACTTTTTCTTTTACAGATTGAAATTTAGCTCCCATTATGCAAGCTCTTTTTTGTTGGATAGCGGTAAAATAAACAAAGAAACAAGTCCTGCTAAAATGGTAAACAATGTTAATGCCGACCACGCCAGCATACTAAACGAACCAGCATTTTCTACTCCATACAAATCACTTAATACAGCAGCTACCATTAAAGGATAAAGCCCTAATCCTCCTGGTGAAGCAGATATTGCTGCAGCACCAACAACAAACGCAGCAAAAATGGCATTAATGCTTAGGTTGGAAGATTCTGGCAAAGCAAAACCACAAACCCAAATCATAAAAACATAACACCCCCAAATAAATAAGGTATGTGCAACGTAAGCTATTCGTTGTTTTAATTTAAAAATGGTTTTAACCCCTTCTAAAATTCCTTTTAACAGGCTAACTACTTTTTCTTTTAATGTGGGTACTTTTAAGATTGTAACTACTCCTGCAGCAGCAATACCAAGTACTGCAAAATAAATCCAAACAGGCATTCCTTCTCCGCCAGTCATTTCTTTAATGGCTTTAAAAGCTTCAACATCCTTTTGTAAATACAAAGTTAACAGTACAGAAACACCCAGCATTAACACATCAATTATCCGCTCTACTATTATTGTTCCTAAAACCTTATCAAAGGTTGTTCCTTCCTGAAATTTAGCATAATAACCCGCTCTAGCTACTTCTCCTGAGCGCGGAATGGTTAGGTTAATCACATAACCAATCATCACACTGTGGTACATTTTCCAAAAATTGGGTTGATGGCCTAAAGGTTCTAGCATGTATTTCCATCGGTAAGAACGACTCATGTGGCTTAACAACATAATTACTAAACCATAAAATAAGTAAATGTAGTCTGCCTGTATAAAAGCTTCTTTTAAGCTGGTTAGCTCCTCTGCTGACATGTTAGAGATAAAAAACCACGTTAAATAAACGCCAATTCCTAACGGAAGAACTATTTTAAGAATATTGACTATGGTCTTTTTCAAATCAAAAAAATTGAATGCAAAGTTAATTAATAATTGTCATATTGTCTATTAATCTCACACCACTTACATTTACTGCAGTAAACGCAATGTATTTTTTTGCATCTCCCCAGCTATTTATCGGCTTTAGAGTGCTTTCATCAGCAATCTCAAAATATTCAAATTTAAAATTAGCATGTTTGTTTATTTCAGTTATAAAGTATTTTTTTAGCTCAGAAACAGGGGTGTTTTTGCTTTTACAAACATACTGTAATGTTTTACTAATAACACTTGCTTGTTCTTTTTCTGAAACAGATAAACGTTTGTTTCTTGAGCTCATTGCTAAGCCACTTTTTTCTCTAAAAATAGGGCAACCTACAATGTTTATAGAAGAATTTATTTGTTTAGTCAACGCTTTAATTACAGCTAATTGCTGATAATCTTTTTCACCAAAATAAGCGTTTGTAGGGTTTAGAATTTCAAAAAACCGTTCTATTACTATTGCCACTCCATTAAAATGTCCTGGCCTGTGTTCTGCTTCCATAACATCAGAAAGCACACCAAAATTATACTCTTTTTTTACTTCTTTTGGGTACATTTCTTCAACACTTGGTATAAAAACAACATCGCAATTAGCTGCTTTTAACTGAGCTAAATCAGCATCAATATTTCTTGGATATTTTATTAAATCTTCCTTTTTATTAAACTGTTTAGGATTAACAAAAATGCTGCAAACAGTTATTTTATTTTCTTTTTTAGATTGATCAATTAATGAAATGTGTGCCTGGTGCAAAGCTCCCATGGTTGCAACAAATCCAACAGATTTTTTACCGCTTAAAAACGATTGTATTTCTTTTACCGAATAAAAAACATGCATAATTGATTAATTTCTTTTAAAAAAGCAAATTAAATAATTTATTTACAGAAGTATGCAGCTTATTGTTTGTTTCTCAATTAAAACTTTTATAAATAAATATTAATCAAACTATCTCTTTTTAAATTACAAGGAACAAAACTCTTTTAACCCTTAAAATGTTACGATTAAACACCTTTTTTGTTAGATAAAAAACTTGGTAATTAAATGTTAAGAACGTTAGAATTAAAGGCTTAAGAAAATCACTTTTAGGGCTCAACAACACATGAAATTGTGATCTATTAACAGAAGTAAGCAGTCGTAAACTTGACAAACACCTAAAATTAGAGTATCTTTGCAACAAAATTTACAGGCAGATTATGAAAAAGAAGAAGATTTTATTTATATCCCAAGAAATTACCCCTTATTTAGAAGAAAACGAACTTGGCCATTTTGGAAGGTATTTACCTCAAGGAATACAAGAAGACGGTAAAGAGATAAGAACATTTATGCCAAAGTTTGGTTGTATTAATGAAAGAAGAAACCAATTACACGAAGTAATTCGTTTGTCTGGTATGAATTTAATCATAAATGAAAACGACCATCCATTAATTATAAAAGTGGGATCTATTCAGGCTGCCAGAATGCAAGTTTACTTTATTGATAGCGAAGATTATTTCCAGCGTAAAGCTGTTTTTCACGATAAAGAAACAGGAAAATTCTTTAAAGATAATGATGAAAGAGCTATCTTTTTTGTAAGAGGTGTGCTAGAAACTGTAAAAAAATTAGGGTGGGTACCCGATATTATCCATTGCCATGGTTGGATGACGAGCTTAGTTCCTCTTTATATTAAAACATCTTTTAAGAAAGAACCAATTTTTGAAAACTCTAAAGTTGTTTTTTCTTTATACAATAATGAGTTTGATAAGCCGTTAGATAAAAACTTTGCTAAAAAGGCAATGATGGATGGTATTTCTGAAGAGGCAATTGCTGCCTATAACGATACCTCTTTTGTTGGTGTAAACAAAGCGGCTATTGATGCATCTGATGCTGTAATTATGGCTAGTGAAACCATTAATCCAGAATTAGAAAAGTATTTTAACGCATCTGAAAAACCTAAATTAGCTTATCAAACACCAGAAAATTATGTTAACGCTTATTCTAAATTTTATGATGAAATTTTAGAAACTGAAGACATCTTACAAGATTAAAAATCAAATGAATATAAATATTACGCTTTTACTACAGAAAACTTTTTTCTTTTCTGTACTGTTTTTAATGACCCTATTGTTTTCTTGTAAAAAAGATGGAGCACTTTCTCCTGATTTCGACAATGGGGATCTTTCAATCAGTTTTATTGATACTCTTGACATTGAAACTACTGTTTTACAAGAAGATTCTTTAAGAACAGATTTATCAACTTCCAACCTATTAGGAGCATTTAATGACCCAATTTTTGGGCCTGTTTCTTCTTCAATTTATACAAATATTGATGCGATAGGGTTTCCTTTATCTTTTGGATCTTCTGTGTCTATCGATTCTGTTGTCCTTTCTTTAGATTATATTACTTCGTATGGTAATATTGCTACTACTATGACTGTTAATGTGTATGAGTTAGTAAACCCATTAAGTGCATCAGTAGATTATTACTCTAGCACTTATACCTCTACCAAAACAACGCTATTAGGAAGTACAACTTATAAAGCTGCTGATGTAGATAGTGTTTTAACACTGGTTGATAGTGTTATGCACCCTCCTCAATTAAGAGTAACTTTAAATGACCCTTCTTTAATTGCTGCTTTAAAAAATGGCTCTCCATTTAATAGTACTTCTGACCTTAACAATGCCCTTGCAGGAATTTATATTGTAACTACAGATAGTGCCAACTCTAGCTCCCCATTAGCAGTTAATACTGGAGCAATAAGTTATTTTAATTTAAACTCCTCTGTTTCTAAAGTAACTGTTTATTACAATAATTCAGATGCAGATTCTTTACAAGAAGATTTAATAATTAATTCTGACACAAAAAAATACAGTCAATTTTCATATAACTTTACTGGTACAGATATTGAAAAGCATTTAACAAACAATACAAATAAAGACTCAACAAGGTTGTATGTTGCAACTTTGGGTAGGGCTAAAAGCAAAATAATGCTTCCAAATATTAAAGATTTAATTAAAGATGGACCTGTAGTAATTAATAAAGCGGAGCTAATTTTTTCTTTAGAAGATGGAACGGATGATGCTTTAAATAAAGCAATGGTTAACCTTGCATTAACTGGAATTAACGAAAGTAATCAAGCAACTTTTTTACCCGATAATTTTGAAGGAACTGATCATTTTGGTGGGATTTATGATGATGAACTAAAAACTTATAGGTTTAACATCTCTCGTCATGTTCATGACCTATTATACAACACAACAACTGATTATGGAATGTATTTAAAAGCAACTAATTCATCAGTTACTGCAAACCGAGTTGTAATTGGTTCAGAAAAAAGTACATCTTATAAGTTAAGATTAGAAATTACTTACTCTAAAATTTAATACTATGTGTGGAATTGTAGCTTATGTAGGGGATAAACAAGCTTATCCTATATTAATAAAAGGTTTAAAAAGATTAGAATACAGAGGTTATGATAGCTCTGGAGTTGCCCTTATTAATAATGGAAATCTTAATTTATATAAGAAACAAGGGAAGGTTGTTGAGTTAGAAAATTTTTCTGAAGGTAAAGATATTACCAGTAATATAGGGATAGGGCACACCAGATGGGCAACACATGGTGCTCCAAACGATAAAAATGCTCATCCACACTATTCTGGATCTAAAGATTTAGCAATAATTCATAACGGAATTATTGAAAACTATGCCAGCTTAAAAAAAGAATTAGAACAGCGTGGCCATAAATTTGATAGCGATACGGATACCGAAGTATTAATTCATTTAATAGAAGATATTCAAAACAAAACCAATGTAGATTTAGTTGAAGCTATACGAATTGCTTTAAACGAAGTAGTTGGAGCTTACGCAATAGTTGTGCTTTCTAAAGACAACCCTAATGTAATGATTGCTGCAAAAAAAAGTAGCCCATTAGTTATTGGTATTGGTAAAGATGGTGAATATTTTGTTGCTTCTGATGCCACGCCAATTGTAGAATATACTAAAGATGTGGTTTATTTAGATGATGAACAAATTGCATTAATTGAAAAAGGCAAAGATCTTAAATTAAAAGATATTAAAAATAAAGAAATAACACCATACATACAAGAGTTAGAAGTGCAATTAGAAGCCATAGAAAAAGGCGGTTATGATCACTTTATGCTTAAAGAAATCTATGAACAGCCTATCTCTATTAAAAATAGTATGAGGGGCAGAATAGATGTTAATAAAGGAACTATTTCTTTAGGAGGAATTAGAGATTATGAGCAAAAAATAATGAATGCAAACCGTATCATTATTGTTGCTTGTGGTACTTCTTGGCATGCTGGTTTAGTGGGCGAATATTTATTTGAAGATTTTACAAGAATACCTGTAGAGGTAGAGTATGCTTCAGAGTTTAGATATAGAAACCCTATTATTAATGAAAACGATGTTGTTATTGCTATTTCTCAATCAGGAGAAACTGCAGACACTTTGGCTGCTATTAAGCTAGCTAAAGCTAAAGGTGCAACTATAATTGGAATTTGTAACGTTGTTGGTTCTACTATATCTAGAGAAACTCATTGTGGATCTTATACACATGCTGGGCCAGAAATAGGCGTGGCATCTACTAAAGCTTTTACAGCTCAAGTTACTGTTTTATCTTTAATGGCTTTATCCATCGCACAAAAGAAGGGTACAATCTCTGATTCTAAGTACAGGCAATTATTGGTTGAGTTTGACTCTATTCCTGATAAAATTGAAAAAATGCTTGAATCTGACAAGCAGGTTAGATACATTTCTGGTTTATTTAAAGATGCTTCAAACTTTTTGTATTTAGGTAGAGGATATAATTTTCCTGTTGCTTTAGAAGGAGCTTTAAAACTTAAAGAAATTTCTTACATCCATGCTGAAGGTTATCCTGCTGCAGAAATGAAACACGGGCCTATTGCTTTGATTGATGAAGAAATGCCAATAGTTGTTATTGCTACCAAACATGTAAATTATGAAAAAGTGGTAAGCAATATAGAAGAGGTTAAAGCACGTAGCGGAAAAATTATTGCCATTGTTAATGAAGGAGATACCGAAGTTAAAGCAATTGCAGATCATATAATTGAAATTCCTGAAACCGAAGACGCTTTAAGTCCTCTGTTAACTTCAATTCCTTTACAATTACTTTCGTACCACATTGCTGTTATGAGAGGTTGCAATGTTGATCAGCCAAGAAATTTAGCAAAATCTGTTACTGTAGAATAAACCTCTATATATTGAAACGCCATAGTTTTTTATATGGCAGACAGAAAGTCTGCTTCGTGAAATAGTTAATTAAGTTTCAGAAAAACAATGCACTATTAATTTGTGTATTTGTGGCTTAAATATTTATAGAAAAATAACTGTAGTAACATTGTAAGGTTTTAACTTTTAATTTGAAATTAAACCTAATCTTTCCCCCACATAATTATTTGAGTTTTATGCTCAAATTTAGAAAGGTCTTTTGTAAAAATTATATGTATCAAGTCGATAAACGGTATGATGCCCACACCTCCAAATGTAATTGAATATATTATTGGGGTTCTGTGGTGTGTACCTAAATAAATACGGTGCCCTCCTAAAAATCCTGTAAAAATAGTTAGCAAAATTGCTTTGCCTCGTTTAAATTTTACTTTTTTAACTGTTAAACTATCTTCGCTAGTTAAACTAATAGCGTTAATATTTTGATGTAAAGAATAAGTATCAATTGTTCTTAAACCTAACGATCCGTTATTGGCTTTTGTTACCATCGTAAATAAACAAAAACAAACAAAAACAATGTAATTTTTATTAAATAAGCTTAGTTTATCTTTTCTTTGTCTTAAGATATTAATTGCTCGATACATAATTCGTAATTTATTTTTATCAGCTATCAAAAATAATAATTAAATAATTGAACTCTTATGATTACCAATGTTAATGATATACCAAGTGTTAAGGCAGAAGAAAACAGCACTGTAAACGACAGGCTGACAGAAATATTTAACACCTCTTTTAGCATTAATAACGAAAAAGAAGTTGCCAAATTAATTTTTAGCTTAATAGATTTAACAACTTTAGAAGGGGCTGACACAAACAATAAAGTAACAGAAATGTGTAACGCAGTATTAGGTTTTGAAACTCGGTCAGACATTGCAAATGTAGCAGCAATTTGTGTTTACCCAACATTTGCTAAATTAGTAAGCAAAACAATAAAACCAACCAAGGTAAATACGGCTTGTGTTGCAGGTGCTTTTCCTTCAGGGCAATCTGCTTTAGCAATAAAATTGCAAGAAATAAAATGGGCAATTGAAGAGGGTGCAACAGAAATAGATATGGTTATTTCTAGAGGAAAACTTTTAGAAGGAAAGTATCAAGAAGTTTTTGACGAAATTGTTGCCATTAAAAAATGTTGCGGAAAAACACACCTTAAGGTTATTATTGAAAGTGGTGAGCTACAAAATAATCAAAACATACGAATTGCTAGCGACATAGCTATGTATGCTGGGGCAGATTTTATAAAAACATCTACAGGTAAAATAAGTGAAGGAGCAACCTATAATTCTGTTTATATTATGCTTACAGCAATTAAAGATTATTATGCTGCCACAGGCATTAAAGTAGGAATGAAACCTGCAGGTGGTATTAGCGATATAGCAACAGCTACAAATTATTTAAAATTAGTAGAAAACATTGTTGGGAAAGATTGGTTAAGTCCAAAACTTTTTAGGTTTGGGGCAAGTAGTTTGGCTAAAGCCGTATTAAATAAACTTAACTAAATAATGCTTTTAACTCTGTAGCTTCTTCTGGTTTCATTTTACCCGCTAAAATCAAACTGAGTTGTTTTCTTCTAAGAGCAGCATCATAGCGTTCTTTTTCAATATCAGTTTCTGGTTTTATTTGAGGTACTGCAATTGCACTTCCGTTTTGATCTACAGCAACAAAAGTGTAAATAGCCTCATTACTTTTAACTTGTTTCCCTGTAATTGGATTTTCTACATACACATCAATAAAAACTTCCATAGACGAGTTAAAAGCCCTAGAAACTTTGGCTTCCATAGTAACA
Source organism: Vicingaceae bacterium (assembly GCA_049608005.1). Classification (GTDB taxonomy): domain Bacteria; phylum Bacteroidota; class Bacteroidia; order Flavobacteriales_E; family Vicingaceae. The sequence goes on along the minus strand of JBMYXB010000063.1, from coordinate 4,406 downwards.
ATAGAGCCTAATTCAATGGGTTTTCTAAATTCAACATGATTTACTGAGGCAGTAACAACCACTCGCTTACAATGCCTATGGGCAGAAATAGCAGCAATATTATCCATCCAATGTAAAAGGTTTCCTCCATAAAGATTATCTAACATGTTAGTATCATTAGGTAAAACAACTTTTGTTGTAACTGCTAAAGATTGAGAGGGTGTTTTTGTTTTCATGATACAAGTATTTAGAGTGCAAATTTACTTACAATTCATCAACAAAATCTCGAATCAATCGAAAACTATCTTCATACTCCGTTAAAGGTAACGTTTTTGAAACATCATCAATATCATGATATGCGTTTACACCTCCCATTAAATACATAAAAAAGGCAGGAATCCCTTTTTCTGAAAACCAATAATGATCGCTGTTGGCTGCCTTACCTCTTTTTTTAATAAGCGGTAAATAGTTGTTTTTTGTGTTAATCTTCACCAATTGCTCATAATGTTTTTCAAATACTTTCCCATTTACAATCATTCCTCCTTTGCTACCTGTTCCCATTAAATCCATATTAAAAACAAAATTAATTTGCTTTAAAGGTATTAATGGATGCTCAACAAAATATTTAGATCCAACCAAACCAATTTCTTCTGCACCAAAAGCAATAAAAACAATACTTTTTGTAGGAGGATTTTGAGCATAATGTTTCGCCATGTTTAACAACATTGCAACTCCACTAGCATTATCATTTGCTCCAGGAAAATAAATTTCATTCCCCATTTTTCCTAAATGATCATAATGTGCCGAAAGCACAATAAATGAATCAGGATATTGTGTTCCTTTTAGGTAAGCTATTACATTTTGCGATTGGTAATTGTTTAGTAGCTTTTGATTTATATTTAGTGTAATTGTTTTATAAGTAAACTTAAAACGAGTTCTTAAAACATGAATTACACCATAATTTTTATTGGCTTTAGATAGGTGGTGAGTAAGTTTATCTGTTATAAAAACAAGGCATAAGGCTCCAATTTTGTTTGTATTTATTAGTTCTAATGCTTTAGTATTGTTTTCTATCCCTTTAACATCTAATACAACAGCTTTATTTTTAAAAAACGACTCTTCTGCCAAGCTTTTTAATTCATTTAAATCAGGCAAATTTTCTTTATTGTAATAAACTAAATCAAACTTTCCGTTTAAGCTGCCAGATTCAGCACCAATAATATAATCCCTTCCTATCAATAAATTTCTTTTATCTAGGCGTACAGAAATATTACCAGTAATTGTATTGATGGGAGATGTAAACTTTTGAAAATATGTCTGCTCAAATGGTATTAGCTTATTTTTTTTGTATTGCAAGGCAATGTAGCTTGCTGCTTTTTTCTCTCCATTTTTAAGCGCTCCTCTGCCACAAAAGTAGAAAGATGTTAGGGTGTCTATTGTTTTTCTGGCAAACGTTGTATCTTGCGAAAAACAGTTTGTAAAAAAAATAAGGCTAAAAAAAGTTAGTAAGCTTCTCATTATAAAAACCTTTGTTCAACTAAATTGGTAAAAGATAAAACGTGTTCGTTTTCTATCTCCCAATCTAACCCAATGTAAAGATTCTGTGCTTCATTAAATGTTACACATGCATCAATAGCCTTAACAAGGTTGTTAAATGCACTCATGTCTTTATTAAACAATTCATTGGCAAATAAATACCTGTCGTTTAAGGTTAGTGTGTCTGTTAACTTAGTAATAGGAGTGCTCTCGTTGTTTTCTGTAGCAGTAATGTTTTCTTTAATAACAACTTCTTTTTCAGGTTCAACTATTTCTTCTTTAATGTTTTCTGCTGGTTTAATCTCCGGCACATTCAATTTAACATTAATAACCTCTTTTTCAGGACTACTTATTTCTTCATCATGCTTTGTTAAATCCTTTTGTTCTTGTTGTTCTAATAAGTACTTTAAAACAATCATTTTTTCTTGAATTTGGTTTATTTTATCAAGAAACGTGTTAAAATCTTCAACATTTATTGTGTTTTGATTATTGTATTTGTTAGAGGTGTCAATAAATTTTTCTAATAAGTTGCTTAACTCTTTGCGGATGATGTCTATTTCCATAACTTCGAAACTTGTATTTTTACATTAAATTTTTGCTTAGATAAAACTAATCATAATTTGCATTTTTTATAACTAAAACAGTATAATAATAACAGATGTTTCTCGAAAATTCTATAAATCCTAATAAAAAAAAGGGCTGGATTGAAGTGGTCTGCGGCTCTATGTTTTCTGGTAAAACAGAAGAATTAATTCGTAGAATGAAACGTGCAAAATTTGCCAAACAAAATGTAGAAATTTTTAAACCAGGTATAGATACTCGGTATGATGATGAGAAAGTAGTATCACATGATGCCAACGAAATACATTCCACCCCAGTACCCTCATCATCTAACATACCTATTTTAGCCAATAGTGTTGATGTTGTTGGTATTGATGAAGCACAATTTTTTGATGATGGTTTAGTTGCAATATGCAATCAATTAGCCAATAGTGGTGTTAGAGTTATTGTTGCAGGTTTAGATATGGATTTTAAAGGAAACCCTTTTGGCCCTATGCCCGGAATTATGGCAAATGCCGAATACGTAACTAAAGTTCATGCTATTTGTATGCATTGTGGCGATTTGGCTAACCATTCTCATAGAATTGTAGAAAAAGATGAATTGGTGTTATTGGGCGAAGTAGATGAATATGAACCCCTTTGCAGATCTTGTTTTAACAACGCTACAAAAAAATAATGGTTAAACCTTTAGTTTACGATACCACCTTAGAAATTAACATGAATAATTTAGTAGCCAACCTAAATTATTTTAAAACATTGCTTAAGCCAACTACCAAAATTATGGTAATGGTTAAAGCCTTTTCTTATGGCTTAGGAACTTATCAAGTAGCTAAATTATTAGAAGATAATAACGTTGATTATTTAGGTGTTGCCAATACTTATGAAGGGATAGAATTACGTAAAACAGGCATTACTTTACCAATTATGGTAATGAAACCAGAACTAGATAGTTTTGATTTAGTTGTTGAACACCAATTAACACCTACAATTTTTTCTCTTTTCTCATTAAAAAAATTAATTAAAACGGTTAACAATAAAACGCCTCTAAACATTAGTTTAAAAATTGATACAGGGATGCATCGTTTAGGTTTTGATGCAGATGAAATTCCTTCATTAATTCAACTCTTAAAAAAACATTCTTTTTTAAAAATTGAAAGCATTTTTTCGCATTTAGCTGCTGCTGATGACAACCTTCAGAAAGAGTTTACACAGCATCAAATTACAACGTTCAAAACCCTTGCAAGCAAAATATCTGCAGCTTTTAATTACCCTATAGATTACCATATATTAAACACCAATGGCATTATTAACTTTAGCGATGCTCAATTTAACATGGTTCGTTTAGGAATTGGTTTGTACGGTGTTTGTTCCGATTCTCAAACGCAAAAAAACCTAAAGTCGGTAAGCACATTAAAATCAAAAATTGCACAAATCAAAAACATACAACAGGGCGAAACCATTGGGTATAATAGAGTGGGTGTAGCTAAATTGCCTCTAAAAATAGCAACCATACCTGTTGGTTATGCTGATGGTTTAAATAGAGCTTTAGGAAACGGCAATTGGAGTGTAATTATAAATGGTAAAAAAGCCCCCATTGTGGGTAATGTTTGTATGGATATGGTGATGCTTAACGTTTCTGAAATTAATTGTAAAGAAGGAGATGAAGTATTTGTTTTTAGCGACAACAATACCATTTCTGAAATAGCAAAATGCCTTAAAACTATTCCTTACGAAATTCTCACAGCATACTCTCCTCGTGTAAAGCGAATTTTTTCGAGTTAAAAATCCAACTGCATTTTGTTTTTTTTTGCTTTAGCTTACATCTGATTTTTATGATGTTTTAAACTTCATTACAATAAAAAGTAAAAGAATTCTTGTTAATAACCTGAGTTCGATATAAGATTTATTGATAAAATTCAATAAATATGTGAGGTTCGACTTATAATTTTAGAGAACTAGCGGGCTAGTTGCCTAAAATTTAAGGAAGAAAATTACGTATTTAGTGGGTTTTAGCTTAAACATTAAATAAAAAGGGTTGAAATTATTAATCCGACAAGCCCTAACATGTTGATAATGTTTTGACTATGTTGTTTTGTGAAACTGGTTCTTATGTCGAACTTAGGTTAATAATATACCTAACAAGCAAGGGTGTAAAAAACTTTTCTTCAATATAAAACAGATTAAATTTTAGCATAGGATTTCAACAATAAAAATAACTAAAAAACAACGCTATTATTTTTGTATTTTTGGTAAATTATTAATTAAAATTAAACAAATGAAAAAAATTACAACCTTATTTTCTGTGTTGGTGCTTACAGCTGTTGGCTGGC